>DATJJL010000016.1:0-26387 GCA_035492155.1 Ramlibacter sp.
TCGCACTGTTCGCATCGCTGCTCGACTGGATCGATCACGGCACGAAACCGTCGCCTCGATCGGTGCTGCAGTTGTGCGAGCGATTCGAATCGCATTACGCCGGTGGCTGCCACATTCGCCCGGACTATGTGCCCCGGCCACTGTCGACACGCGTGACGCCTCGCCCCTGACTGCCGCGCAGCCTCAGCGCTGCGGCATGTCCTTGGCGCCGTAACCGAGGCTGACCGTCGCGTCGCCGGGAATCGTCGGCATCGTGGCGTTCCACGCCTCCCACGCCTGGCGCATCTGCGCGAGGCGCTGCGGCTCGCGCGGTGCCTTGTTGGCGCGCTCGCGTTCGTCCGACGGAATGTCGAAGAGGTAATCGTGGCCGTCCACCCGCAGGTACTTCCAGTTGCCGTCGCGCATCGCACGCTGGCCGCGATGGTTCATGCGCCAGTAAAGCGGCCTGCGAAATGCCTTCGACGGATCGCGCAGCATGGGCAGCAGCGAGATGCCGTCGAGCGGATGTGCGGCGTCGGCCGCGACATGTGCCGCATCGAGCATCGTTGCGGACCAGTCCATCGTCATGCACTGCTGTTCGGTCACTCCGCCCGCTGTAATAACTTCGGGCCAATGCGCGATCCATGGAACGCGGATGCCGCCTTCGGTGAGGTCCATCTTGCCGCCGACCAGCGGCCAGTTGTCCGAGAAACGCTCGCCGCCGTTGTCGCTCGTGAAGACCACCAGCGTGTCGCGATCCTTGCCGTGGCGGCGCAGCGCGTCCATCACCCAGCCGATGCCTTCGTCCATGTGATGGATCATGCGGTGGTAGGTGTGGATGTTTCCGCCGTGCAGGTGAAAGAGGTTGTCCTTCACGTCTTCGGCGATTTGCTTGTCGTCGCGCGTCTCCCACGGCCAATGCGGCGCCGTGTAGTGCAGGCTCAGGAAGAAGGGATCGCTGGCACCGGCGACGCGGTCGATCCAGTCCACAGCGCGCTGCGAGATGAGGTCGGTGAGATAGCCCTCGACCTTCTGTTCGCTCTCGCCCGCGTACAGATCGTGCGTGCCGTTGTTGCTGCAATGGGTGAAGTAGTCGACACCGCCGGACATCGGCCCGAAAAATTCTTCGTAGCCCGATTTGATCGGGCTGAAGTGCGGCGGATAACCCAGGTGCCACTTGCCGATGAGCGCGGTGCGATAGCCCGCGCCTTTGAGCAGCGAGGGCAACGTGGGATGTTCCGGCGGCAGCCCGAGCGTCGCGCTGCCTTTGCTCTTGCTGTTGATCGGCTCTTCGGCCGCCCCGCGCAAACGATATTGGTATCGCGCCGTCATCAACGCGAATCGCGTGGGCGAGCACACGGGCGAATTCGAATAGCCCTGTGTGAATTTCAACCCGTTGGCCGCGAGCGAATCCAGCACCGGCGAGATGCGCCCGAACTTCGCGGGCCGGCCGCCGTAGCAGCCCAGGTCCGCAAAGCCCAGATCGTCGGCAACGATAAAGACGATGTTCGGGCGGCTCATTCCACTTTCAGCCCCGTCGCCTTGATCACGCGCGCGTAATGGTCCGACAAGTCGGCCAGGCGCTTCGATGCGGCCGCGCCCGTCAAGCCTTCGTATTGCAGGTCGAGAGTGAGCATGCGCGACTGAAGCTCGGGCCGCGCGAGCGCATCGGCGACGGCTTTCTGCAGCACTTGCACGACCGCATCCGGCGTCGCGGCGGGCACCGACATCAAGTAAAACACCTCCTGCTCGAGCGCGGGGATGCCGGCTTCGCTCACGGTCGGGATGTCCGGTGCGAGCTTCGAGCGTTGGCGGCTCGTCACTGCAAGCGCAGAAATCTTGCCTGCCTTCACATGCGGCAGCATGCCGGGCGTCGCGAGAATGCCGCCATCCACTTCGCCCGAGAGCACGGCAACCACTGCGGGCGTGTTGCCCTTGTAAGGCACATGCGTGAGTTTGGCGCCTGTCGCTTCATCGAACACCGCGATGGCGAGATGCCCCGGGCTGCCCGCACCTGCGGAGCTGAAAGTGAGGGACTTCGACTTCGCTCCGGCCACCAGGTCCTTCATGGTCTTGAAGCCGGTGTGCGGATTCACGCCGACCAAGAGGCCCGACGAAGCCATGATCATCACCGGCTTGAGATCGGCGGGCTTGAACGGCATCGTCTTGTAGATGTGCGGATTGACGGTGAGCGTCGTGTCGATGCCCACGAGCACCGTGTAGCCGTCGGCCTGTGCTTTGGCGACGGCGTCCGCGCCGATGTTGCCGCTCGCGCCCGCCTTGTTTTCGATGACGAAGGTCTGGTGCAATTGCGCAGTGAGCACTTCGCCGATGGCACGAGCGAGGATGTCCGACGGACCGCCGGGCGGGAAGCTGTTGATGAACTTCACCGGCTTGTCGGGGTAGGGCGCATCGGCGAATGCGGGAACGGAGCTTGCGAGCGCCAGCGATGCGACGAAGGATCTTCTGGAGACGCTCATGGCTGGTAGCCCGACTTCTTCACCACCGGTGCCCACTGTGCGCGGTACTTCGCGAGCATGGCCGCAGTCTGTGCCTGCGTCGATACGACGGGGTTCATCTTCTGGGCGAGGAATTTGCGCTGCGTGTCCGGATCCGCCATCACATCGTGGATCGCTTTCGACAGCATCTCCACCTTCGCCTTGGGCATCGTGGCGGAAGCGAAGAATGCGTTCCATCCGGTCGCGGCCAGGTCGATGCCTGCTTCCTTGAACGTCGGGATCGACGGCGCGAGCGGCGAGCGCTTTTCGCTGGAGACGGCAAGGATGCGCAGCTTGCCGGCCTCATGGTGCGGCAGCTGCGTATCGAAGGTATCGACGGCGACGGGGATCTGCCCGCCGACGAGGTCCGAGATCAGCGGGGCCGAGCCGCGATAGCCCACCACTTGCGCTGTGACGTGCGCCTGCTCGCCGAGCATCAACGCGAAGAAGTGAGGCAGGCTGCCGGTGGCGGGCACGCCGAAGTTCGCTTGCGTCGGGTTCGCGCGCAGCCATGCGATGAGGTGCGACAGCTCCTTCACGGGCACTGCGGGCCCGACCGACACGGAGAACTCGTAGTCGTTCACATGCGAGACCGGAATGAAATCCTTGTCGGGGTCGTAGCCGCTGTCCTTGAAGACGAGCGGTGCGACGAGCATGGTCGCGGGGTTCGCGACCAAGAGCACGTTCTGGTTCGCCGTGGCGGCTTTCACGTACTGCGCAGCAAGCCGTCCGCCTGCGCCTGTCTTGTTCTCGACGACCACCGGCACGCCCAGCTTGGCCTGCAGCTTGTCGCCGACGATGCGAGCAACGCGATCGGTGGAGCCGCCCGGCGCGTAGCCCACGACGATATGAAGCGGACCATCGAGTGCCTCGGCTTGCGCTGTAGAAGCCAGCGCCGCGAGCAGGATGCCAAGAATGAATTTCATGTTGTCTCCTCGGGCGGCAACAGTGAGCCGCCCGCGCTCACTCTAATGCGCGCACAATTGATTGTTCTAATCAATCATCATGCGCCCAAACCCTGACCGCACCCGTCTTGCCTCGCCGCGCTCGCTGGACGATGTGCTCCTCTACCGGATGAGCCGACTTCTGTCGACAGCAGGCAGCATGGTCATTCGCCTGTGCGAAGGGCGCTTCGGCATCACGCGCCGCGAGTGGCGGCTGATCGCGTTGCTCGCTCAGGACGATGGTGTGCTGTCGTCGCAGCTGGCCGCGCGCGCGCAGCTCGACCGTGCACGCACGTCCCGTGCGATCACGTCGCTCGCGGCCAAGAAGCTGGTCAAGCGCGCAACGGGCCCGGCGGATCGTCGCGAAGTGCGCCTGACGCTCACCGAGTCCGGACGAGACTTGCATGCGCGCCTTTTCCCGCTGGTGCTGCAGATCAACCACGAGCTCCTGTCGGTGCTCACGCCTGCGCAGGTGCGCATGGTCGATCGCAGCCTCGAAGCCATGCAGGCGCAGGCCGAGGGCATGGTGGCGGCTGCGGAACTGCCCAAGGCCAACCGCCGGCGCGGCGGGCGCATGCGCGCGGAGATGGGTTGATGACGCCCTCGGAAGAATGGCTCGAGCGGCGCGGCTGGGAGGCTTTCCCTTTCCAGCGCGATGTGTGGACCGCAATCGCACAGGGCCGCAGCGGCCTTCTGCACGCGACCACCGGCTCGGGCAAGACGTACGCAGTGTGGCTGGGCATGCTCGACCAGCTCGTCGCGCGCTACAAACACACGCGCGGCGCACAGCCGCTTCGCGCGATCTGGCTCACGCCGATGCGCGCGCTCGCGGCCGACACCACGCGCGCCATCGCCGAGCCGCTGCGCGCCCTTGCGCCCGAGTGGACCATCGGCCAGCGCACGGGCGACACACCCAGCGCCGAACGCGCGCGGCAGGACAGGCGCTTTCCCACCGCGCTGGTGACGACACCCGAATCGCTGTCGCTCATGCTCACGCGCGAACACGCACGTGCGGAGCTCGAGTCCGTCGAATACGTGATCGTGGACGAATGGCACGAGCTCGTGGGCAGCAAGCGCGGTGTGCAGGCGCAACTCGCGATCGCGCGGCTGGCTCGCTTCAATCCGAAACTGGCCGTGTGGGGCCTGTCGGCCACGCTGGGCAATCTTGGCGAAGCGATGGACGTGCTCGCGCGCCCTTGCGTCGTGGCCGGTGCGCCCGAACCTTGCCTCGTGCGCGGGCGCATCGACAAGACCTTGGTGATCGACACGCTGATTCCGCACGAGCCCGGCAAGTATTCATGGGCCGGGCATCTGGGCGCGCAGATGCAGCTGCCGGTGGTGGAGGAAATCGAAAAGTCCGGCACGACGCTCGTCTTCACGAACGTGCGATCGCAGGCGGAAATCTGGTATCAGCTATTGCTCGAAGCGAAGCCCGAATGGGCCGGGCAGATCGCGCTGCATCACGGCTCGCTGGACAAGGCGACGCGCGAGTGGGTGGAGCAGGGGCTGAAGGAAGGCAGCCTACGCGCGGTGGTCGCGACTTCTTCGCTGGATCTTGGCGTCGATTTCCTGCCGGTGGAACGAGTGCTGCAGATCGGGTCGGCGAAAGGCATCGCGCGCATGATGCAGCGCGCGGGCCGCAGCGGGCACGCACCGGGGCGCACCAGCCGCATCACGCTCGTGCCGACGAACACCATCGAGATCGTCGAGGGCGCAGCCGCACGCGCGGCCGCAAGAGCAGGGCATGTCGAGAAGCGCGACGCGCCCGACAAGCCGCTGGACGTACTCGTGCAGCACATCGTCACCGTCGCACTCGGCGGCGGCTTTCGCGAGGACGATCTGTACGACGAAGTGCGTGCCGCATGGTCGTACCGCGATCTCACGCGCGAGGAGTTCGACTGGGCCCTGGCCTTTTGCTCGCAAGGCGGATCAAGCCTGGCGGCCTACCCCGAATACCATCGCATCGCGAAGAACGAGGAGGGCGTGTGGCACGTGCCCGATCGCGGCATCGCGAAGCGGCATCGCCTCTCGATCGGCACGATCGTGAGCGACGCCGCGATGCAGGTGAAGTGGATGAGCGGCGGCAACATCGGCACGATCGAGGAAGGCTTCATCGCGCGGCTGCGCCCACGTGATCACTTTTTCTTCGCGGGCAAGCTGCTGGAGTTCGTGCGCGTTCGCGAGATGGTCGCGTACGTGAAGAAGGCGACGAAGAAAAAGGGCACGGTGCCGACGTGGCAGGGCAGCAAGATGGCGCTGTCGGCGGAGCTCGGCGAAGCAGTGCAGGAGATGATGCTGCGCGCCGCGCAAGGCGATTTCTCGGAGCCTGAACTCGTCGCGGCGCGGCCCATGCTCGAGACGCAGGCGCGCCTGTCGCACCTCCCGACGCCCGACACCGTGCTCATTGAACGCTTCCAGTCGCGCGAAGGCTGGCACCTGTACATCTACCCCTTCGCGGGCCGGCATGTGCACCTGGGCCTGGCCAGCCTGCTCGCGTGGCGCTTGTCCGTGGACATGCCCAACACCTTCAGCATCTCCGTCAACGACTACGGCTTCGAGCTCGTGAGCGCCGAGCCGTTCGACATCGAATCCGTGGTGAGCAAGCGCGCTTTTTCGACGGAGCAGCTGTTGCACGACGTGCTCGCATCGCTCAACTCCACAGAACTGGCGCAGCGGCGCTTTCGCGAGATCGCGCGCGTCGCCGGGCTCATCTTCACGGGCTATCCGGGCCAGCCCAAGAGCACGCGGCAGCTGCAAGCGTCCAGCGGATTGTTCTTCGAGGTGTTCCGCAAGTACGACCCCGCCAACCTGCTGCTCACGCAGGCGCAAAAGGAAGTGCTCAGGCAGGAGCTCGAGATCACGCGCCTGACCGCGACGCTCGAGCGAATCCAGTCGAAGACGCTCGACGTGATGACATTGCGCCATCCCAGCCCCATGAGCCTGCCGCTGATGGTCGAGCGCTTTCGCGAGCAGCTCACGACGGAGCAGTTGTCGACGCGCCTCGATCGGATACTTCGGGAGATGGAGAGGGATTCGTAGCGCAGGCGTCCCGGCAACGTGCGATCCGCAGAAGTCGCCGTGAAATGTCTTCACACACAGCGACTCCTGCGAGCCGGGGGCCGCGGTTTACGGACGCACGAGCACGTCGTCCTTCACCGAGCGCACGCCCTTCGTGGCGCGTGCGATGTCGGCGGCACGGTGCTTTTCGGTTTCCGATTTCGCGAAGCCCGAAAGCTGCACGGTCCCGTTCAGCGTATGCACGTTGATCGAGGACGCGTCCACCGTCTTGTCCTCGACGAACTTCGCCTTGATCGCGGTCGTGATCGACGTGTCGTCGACGTACGAGCCGGTGGTCTGCTGGCCGCGCATGACGGAGCATCCCGTTCCCGCGAGGGTGGCGCATGCGACGAACGCAATTGCAAGGGCTCTTGTGATTTTCATGGTCTTCTCCTTGGTTGATGGGCAAAGCCCGGGTTTACATGTCGTCGTCCCAGTCGCTGCCCGACATCGCCGACATCAGCACGCCGGCAAATTGCGGCGATTTCGCAAGCGCCAGCAACACGCCGCCGATGGAAATCAGGCGCCAGGGCCGTGCGACCATGAAGATCGCGCCGGCTGCTGCGGCGACTGAAACATAGGTGACAGGGTGCCGGCGCGCATAACTCGAAAGTACGGGCTTGGCCACCTGCAGGCCCATGCGCGCAGGGTGATGGCGCCAGTAGCTTTTCGCGGCGCGCTTCACGCGCGAGAACGTGCCGCCGCCACCGGACGATGCCGCCGCCTGCGCGGCTTCCCATTGTTCGCCGTCGGCTTGTACGTGTTCCTTCGCCGCGGCCGCAAAGCGATCCTTGCGCACTTCCTTGCGATAAACGTGTTCGATGATCGCGAGGCGTGTGCGTGCAAGCTTGTCGCTCGCATCGCTCATCATGCGGCTCCCATCGTGCGAAGCGCCTGCGCGTCGGCGTCGATCTGCGCCTTGAGCTCGTTGAACGCGCTGGAAGGCATCGGCTTGCGCGCAACGAAGAAAGCGGCGATCGCAATGACGAGCGGCACGGCCGGAGCGGCGACGAGCGCCCAGTGATAGCCGCTGGTCGCGCCGATCATGCAGGCCACGCCTGCGAGGATCACGAACACCAGCAGCCCGACGGCTGCCACGGCCCACGCGATTGCGCGGCGCGCGACCTGCACGCCCACGGTGGACGCTTCTTCCTGGACCAGTGACGCATAGCCTGCGACATGGTCCATGACCAGTTCGGGGCGGGTGATCAGCACCGAAAAAATCGGGTGGACCATGGGCATGTGCGTTCCTTGCGGCTGGATCAGTAATAGCGGCTCGAAGAGCGATTGCGGCGCAGCGCGATCACCAGGCCCGCAACGGCCGCGCCGATCGCAGCAGCGACGAGCGCGGATTTCAGCGGCTCGTCGGAGATGTAGCGCGACGTGGCCTGCGCGTAATCGTTCACGTTGCTCGCGCCGCGGCTGGCGATGTCCTTCATGTTGTCGCGCAGGTCGCGCATCCGCGCGCTGGCCTTGTCGTAAGCCTCGCTTGCGTATTCGCGCGTGCCTTCCAGCGCCTGCGAGGCGCGGGAGCGCGCGTCATCCGCGTAGGAAGCCGCGTCGCTGCGCATCGATCTTGTGCTTGTCATGGTGTCCTCTCGTTGGTGGTTGGAACCTACGGCCGGCGGCCGAGGCTGATGACGAATGCGACCACCGCCATCACGATGAAGATGAAAAAGAGGATCTTCGCGATCTCGACAGCGCCCGCGGCGATGCCGCCGAAGCCGAACAATGCCGCGATCAGCGCGATCACGAAGAAAACGATGGCGTAGTGAAGCATGTGGAACTCCTTCCCTGGTGGCGTGCTTGATGCCGCGCGCCTGCAGCCTGAGGTTATGTGTGGCACGGCCGTGCTCTAGATAAGAGACAGGCGTGTGTACTTGTCGGCAGGTGCGACCGTGCCGTGTAGGAGCCCGCCGACGCTCGGATGAGACGTAAGCCCACCCCCGAAGCGCCTGCGGCGCCTCCCCCTCAAGGGGGCGCCTTGAAAAGTTACGCCGCTTGTGCGATGACGGCCGTGGGCATCACCGCAGAGATGCGCGTGCCGCGGCCCGGCGTGGAGGTGACGTTGAATCGCCCCCCGGCGGCTTCGACGCGATGCCGCATGCCGGCGACACCGTGCGTCGAGGCTTTCGTGCGCAGCGGGTCGAACCCCTTGCCGTTGTCGACGATCTCCACTTCGACGTGGCCGGCGTAATTGCGCACGCTGATGTCCGCCTGCTTGGCTTCCGCGTACTTGCCGATGTTGGTGAGCGACTCCTGCACCACGCGGTACACGGTGAGCTGGCGGCCTTCGTCCAGTTCCACGGGCTCGAGGTTCGTCGTGATGTCGATGCCCGAGCGCTCGGAGAACTCGCGCGCGAGGATTTCCAGCGACGCGGTCAGGCCCAGGTTCGACAGCGATGAGGGCCGCAGGTCCTCGATGATGCGGCGCTTCAGCGCAATGCCGCCATTGAGCGATTCGGTCAGGTGCTGCAGGCGCTGCATGATTTCCGGCGCTGGTTGTGCGCCGAGCCGCGACTTCAGCCGCGCGACATCGAGCTTCGCTGCGGTGAGCAGCGCACCCAGCTCGTCGTGCAGCTCGCGCGCGAGATGGCCGCGCTCTTCTTCGCGCACGTTTTGCAGGTGCGTGGCCAGTTCCGCGAGAGACGCCGTGCGCTCGCGCACCTGGCGCTCCAGCAGATCGCGCTCGGCCTGAAGCGCCTCCTGCTGCTTCGCGTCGGATTCCTTCAGCGCATTGGTCTGCCGCAGGTAAAGATAGAAAGCGAGCAGCGCGGCTGCCGTGACGAGCGCGATACCGACGCGGGAGAGCTGCAACGAACGCTGCACCTGTTCCTGGCTTGCGGACACGCGCTTGCTCGCCGCGTCGATCAATTTGGCGGCCTCCACGCGGATGGCATCCATGTGTTCCATGCCCTTGTCCGTCATCAGCACGAACTTCCACACATCCTCGTTGCCCTGCTTGCGCATGTTGACCGAAAGGTCCATCTCCGCGAGCTTGCGCTGCACATTGCGCGTGAGCAGGTTCACTGTCTGCGAGTCGGCGCTGCCCGCAGGGTAGGCGGTTCGCAGCGTGTCCATCTGCTTGCCGATTTCGGCGACCGCGGAGTTGTAGGGCTCGAGGTAGCGCGGATCGCCGGTGAGGAGGTAGCCGCGAGAGCCGGTCTCCGCGTCGAGTGTGAGCTGCATGACACGATTGAGCTCGTCGCGCGTGCGGGTTGCGGCGGCGATGTCGCCCAGCGCGCGGGTCGACTGAAGGTAGCCGGTTTCGTTGATGCCCACCAGGAACAGCGCGGCGAGCAACGCAAGCGCGAGGTTGATCGCCTGGCGGGACATCGAGAAGCGGGTCACTCTGTCATTCCTTTGCAGGTCTTGTTGTGCATAAAATGAACCGCGGCGACCGGCCGTAAGGGACAGCAGCCATGATCAGAGTCGGAATTGTCGATGACCATGCGATCGTGAGGCAGGGCCTCAAGCAATTCTTTTCCGAACAGGTGGACCTGCGCGTCGTCGGCGAAGCCGCGAGCGGCCGCGAAGCGATCGACCTCGTGCGCAACGCCGAAATGGATGTGCTGGTGATGGACTTGTCCATGCCCGGCCAGAGCGGCATCGACGCGCTCGGGATGATCCGCGCGAAAGCGCCGGATGTCGGCATCCTCATCCTGTCGGGCTACCCCGAGGAACACTACGCGATGAGCCTCATCCGGCAAGGCGCGAGCGGCTACCTCAACAAGGAATGCGAGCCGATGGAGATCGTCAATGCGATCCGCACGATCGCGCTCGGCCGCCGCTACATCTCGCCCGTCGTGGCCGAGCTGCTGGCGCAGCAGCTCAATCGCAAGGAGGGCGGCGCACCTCACGAGCAGCTGTCCGAACGAGAGTTCCAGGTGTTCCTCAAGCTCGCGAAGGGTGAGACGGCGGGCGACATCGCGAAGGCGTTGTCGCTGTCGGTGAAAACGGTGAGCACCTACCGCACGCGGCTCATGGAAAAGATGAACCTCGCGTCGAACAGCGATCTGACCTACTACGCGCTGAAGAACAAGTTGATCGATTGAGATATCAGGCCCCGGTTTGAGGTGCGTCGCTGAGCGCGATGCAGTACTCCACAAGCGCATCGATCTCGTTGGATTTGTCGAAGACGGCATCCGCGCCGAGCTGTTCGCAGCGTGTGCGCATGTCGGGTGTCGCATAGTTGCTGAGCACGACAACGTGCTGTGCGCCCTCGCGAGCGCGGCACGCTTCGAGCACGCCCAGCCCGCTGCCTTGCTTGAGGAACAGGTCCACGATCGCGAGGTCCCATTGGTCGTCATGGCCCCCGAGCCAGTTGCGGGCGTCGTTTTCCGTCTCGGCCCAGCCGAGCGATGCGATCGACGCGAGCTCCTCGAGGGCGCCGATGAGGTTCTCGCGGATGGTGGCGTTGTCTTCGACGATATAAGTTCGCAGTTGCACGTGATGAAGCCGCGCGGTTTCTCGCGCGCCAGATGCGGCGCTGCGAAGTGTCGTCCCCCTTCGGTGATTCTGCCAGCCGGCCATTGCGGCAACCGTAGGATGTGTCCTACGGCTGGTGACGACCCTTGCACGACTTTGCACAAGCGCGGCCCCGCAGACTGGCGTGGCAATGCAACGCGCCGCGAAAGTCCTTGCCGTTCTCGCTGCGATCATCGTGCTGATCGCGCTGGTGCTCGTCTTCTTTCCGTGGGACCAGCTGCGCGGCCCCGTCAACCGGTATCTCAGCGAGCGCACGGGCCGGCATTTCGCGATCACGCGCAAGCTCGACGTGAAGCTCGGTCGCACGACGCGCATCCTCGCGGAGGGCATCGAGTTCGCGAATCCCGACTGGGCAAAGGATCCCTTCCTCGTGCGTGCCGAAAGCGGCGAGATCGACATTCGCCTGTGGCCGCTCATCGCGCACCGGCAGTTCGTGCTGCCTCGCGTCGCGCTGCACAAGCCGCAGCTCGGGCTGCAGATGGAAGCCGACGGGAGGCGCAGCTGGGCGCTGGGCCACGACACGGGCAACAAGCGCAACGTTCCCGACATCGGCGCGCTCGAAGTGGACGAGGGCACGATGCACTTCATCGACGCGGCGCACGATGCGGACATCCACACCGACTTCGCGATCGACGTGACGAAGCAGCAGTCGGGCGACGCGATGCCTTTGCAGTTCAGCGCCAAAGGCAATTGGCAAAAGGAGCAGTTCACCGCAAAAGGGCGTACCGGCAACGTGCTGTATTTGAGCGCACCGTTGCAAAGCCCGTTTCCGATCGAGATCGAGGCGGCCGCAGGCGCGACGCACCTGGCCGCCCGCGGCCAGATCGCGAGCCTGGCGACGCTCGAAGGCGCGAATGCGATGGTCGACCTGAAGGGCGACAACCTCGCGCGGCTGTACAAGCTGCTGGGCGTCGTGCTGCCCGACACGCCGCACTATTCGGTGCAAGGCCGCGTCACGAAGAAAGGTGACGTGTGGAACGTTGCCGACATCCGCGGGCGGCTGGGCTCAAGCGACATCGAAGGGCACCTGTCGTTCGACAAGGCAAAGCAGGTGCCGCATCTCGCGGGCGAGCTCAAGTCGCAACTGCTCGATTTCAACGATCTCGCACCCGTGGTCGGCCTGCAGGAAAAGCCGCGTGGGCCGAAAGCGGACAAAGCGGTCGCGAGCGGGAAAGCGAAGAAGCCGCCGCGCGAGCCGAACCACAAGGTGATCCCCAACAAGCCGATCGACCTGGCGAAATTGAAGGCGATGAACGCCGAGGTGAACTTCACGGCGGCGAAGGTGACGAACGTGCAGCACCTGCCGGTCGAACGCGCGCAACTGAAGGTGCGTCTCGAAAACGGCGTGCTCGATCTCGAGCCTTTCGACATCGGGTTCGCCGGCGGCACGTTGCAGGGACGGCTGAAAATCGACAGCCATTCGAACCCCGCGATCTTCGAGACGAAGTTCGCCGCTCGTGGATTGAAATTGGAAAAGCTCGTGCGCGACGCGGACATCATCAAGGGCAGCTTCGGGCGCCTGTATGGCGACATCGACCTGAAAAGCCGCGGGAATTCGGCGGCGCAGATGCTCGGCCGCTCAAGCGGCAACGTCGCACTCATCATGGGACAAGGGCAGGTCAGCAACCTGCTGCTCGAACTCGTCGGCCTGGACGGTCGCGAGATTCTCAAGTTCCTGATGGGCGGCGACGAGGACGTGCGCGTGCGCTGCGCGGCGACTTCCTTCGACGTGAAGGACGGGCTGATGACAAGCCGCGCGTCGGTGTTCGACACGACGGACACGGTCGTGTATGGCAAAGGCACCGCCAACCTCGCCGACGAGCGTCTGGACTTCTGGCTCTATCCGTACCCGAAGGACAAGAGCTTCCTCAGCCTGCGCGCGCCGATCAACATCGGCGGCACTTTCGGTGCGCCGAAGATCTCGCCGGACAAGAAGGCGCTGATCGAGCGCGGCGCCGCGGCTGCGTTGCTCGGCGCGGTGAACCCGCTGCTTGCACTCGCGGCGACGATCGAGACCGGCCCCGGCGAAGACGCGCCCTGCGGCACGATCCTGAAGGAAGCCGCGAACCCGAAGAGCGACTTGCGCGGCGCGACCGAAGCGCTGCAACAGCGGCAGGAGCAGACGCAGCACATGGGCATCTTCGGCCTGGGCGCACCGAAGAAGAAGAACGAGCCCAACGTGGACTTTCCCCCACCCGCACGCACGAAGTAGACTGGCTCTCCTCATGGGCATGGCCCGAAGGAGACAATTCTTGATCCATTTCAGCCGGCCAAGGGCAACATCGCGGGCGGCCTCACCGCGGCCGAGGCGCTGGGGCACCGCGAGTTCGTCCTGACGCGCTTTTACGAATCGGCGTGAGAGTCGCTTTCGACGAAGCCGTCAGGCGCGCGGCTGCGCAACTCGAGGCGGCGGGTGCGAGCGAAGAAGCCGCGGTGAGTACGGCGCTCGCGCTGGTGCTCGCCGAGGCGCAGGGCATCGCATCGCATGGCTTGTCGCGCGTCGCCCAATACGCGTCGCACCTGCGGCACGGACGCGTGGATGGCCAGGCGCAAGCGGCGGTCGTGCGGGAGCAAGGCGCCGCGCTTCTGGTCGATGCGAAGGACGGCTTCGCTTTTCCCGCTTGCGAGCTTGCTGTCGCGCACGGCATCCAGATCGCGAAGAAGCTCGGCGTGTGCTTTGCCGGCGTGACGAACAGCCATCACGCGGGCGTGCTTGTCGATCATCTGCGCCCCGCTGCGGCAGCGGGGCTGGTCGGCCTCGGCTTCGCGAACTCGCCGGCCGCGATGCCCGCTGCAGGCGGCAAGCATGCGGTGTTCGGGACGAACCCGGTCGCCGCGATCTTTCCGCGCAAAGAGCGCGATCCGCTGATGATCGATCTGTCGCTTTCGCAAGTGGCGCGCGGCAAGATCGCCGTGGCTGCGAAGAAAGGCGAATCGATTCCCGAAGGCTGGGCGATCGACAGCGAGGGCCGACCGACGACGGACGCGAAAGCGGCGCTCGAAGGGTCGATGTTGCCCGCAGGCGGAACGAAGGGCGCGATGCTCGCGCTCATCGTCGAGCTGCTCGTCACTGCGCTGACGGGCGCGCATATCGGCTCCGAGGCGAGCTCGTTCTTCGAGGAAGACGGAAATCGTCCGCGAATCGGGCAGGCCTTTTTCCTGATCGACCCGAGTGCGCTGGCCGGGCGCGATGTTTACGACGAGCGCATCGAGGCGCTCATCTCGCAGATGCTGGTCGACGAAGGCGTGAGGTTGGCGGGCGAGAGGCGCCTCGCGCTGGAAAGAAAGGCGCGAGCCGAAGGGCTGGAGATGCCGGCTGATTGAATGTCTTGTATGCAAGACATATTTAAGTTTTCAACCGAAAAACGTATTGAATATAAGACATTTGAAGATATGAATGTCTTGCATGAAGGACATTTTTGCGGCCTCTTGCTAGAATGTCTTTCATGTCGGTCAATCTATCGTCGACGGGCGAACTGGGTCTGGCTGTCCGTAGCCTTCGGCTCGGGCAGAACCTCACCATGCAGGAGCTGGCCGCGCGCAGCGGGCACAGCAGGGACCTCATCCACCGGCTGGAATCGGGGCGCGACGTTTCGAGCTCGTCGTTGTTCGATGTTCTCCAGGCCCTTCGTGCAGGACTGGAGATCAAGTCGGCGGAGTTGCCCACCCTCGAAGAGATGAGAAGCCGGTTCGGCGAGCCTGAATGACGCTGCCCGACAAGATCCGCCTTCTCGACGTCGGCATCGCCGGCGCGGAGGCCGGCTTGCTGCAGCACGCGTCGCAATACACCTTCTCGTACAGGCGCGACGATCCCGGCCAGCGTCCCGTCGCGCTGCTCATGCCGCCATCCACGCTGGAGTATCGGGACACGGCGCTCTTCCCGGTGCTCGACCAGAACCTGCCGGAAGGCTTCCTGCTCGCCAGGCTGCGCGAGGCGTTTCCCAAGCAGCAGATCACGCCGATGCATTTGCTGGCGCTGGTTGGTGCCAATGGCATCGGCCACCTCGGGTTCCGCCTGCCTGATGCCCTGCCCGCGGTGGCGCCGAAAGCCATCTCCCGGGAGCAACTGCTGCAGTCCCGCGCGGACGGCGATCTCTTCGACGAGCTCGTGCGCGCCTATCTGTCCACCGGCGTCGGCATTTCCGGCATCCAGCCCAAGATCCTCGTGCCGGATCGCTCCACCTGGCATGTGCCCAACCTCATCGTGAAGGCCGGCGCCGCGTCTTACCCGGGTCTGGCGGCCAACGAGTACGTTTGCCTGCAGGCCGCGCAGGCGGCGGGCATCGAAGTGCCTCGCCATGAGCTTTCGCAAAGCGGCGAGCTGCTGGTGCTCGATCGCTTCGACCTCGGCGAGTACGGCCAACGCCTGGGCTTCGAGGACATCGCCTCGCTCATGGGCCTGCAGGTGCGCGATCTGTTCAGCGACCGCAAGTACCAGGGCAGCTACGAATCGATCGCGGAAGTCCTGCGCCTGCTGCAGCTCGATGGCGACCTGCCCCGGTTCTTCGAGCAGGTGGCCTTCTCGATCATGGTGCGCAATGGCGATGCGCACCTGAAGAACTTCGGCGTGCTCTACACGTTTCCGCCGGATGCGCGGCTTGCGCCGATGTTCGATGTGGTCACTACGGCCATCTACGAATACAGCCGTTTCGCAGGTGGCCCGCCGATGGAGGACTTCACCATGGCCCTCAAGCTTTTCAAGGGCCGGCACCCGACGAAGACTTATCCCGAGACGGAAGAACTGGTGAGGTTTGCGCGCGAGGTGTGCAAAGTCCCTGACCCGGCCGGGGTGCTGGAAAGGATCGCCGATGGAATGACGACCGTGCTGAAGAAAGCCGCTTCGGACGATCGCATCGACTCGGGGCTGCTGGCCAAAATGAAAGAAAAATGGGACCTTGGCCTGGTGTACGCGCGAGAAGCCAGAAAGCGGAGCAGCGGATCGAGGGCGCCGAGAGCCAGGCGTTGATTGAGGCCTGACGCATCAGGCGCGCAGCGGCGCGCACACCTCGCACGCCGCATTGCGCGGCACACG
Source organism: Ramlibacter sp. (assembly GCA_035492155.1). GTDB lineage: Bacteria > Pseudomonadota > Gammaproteobacteria > Burkholderiales > Burkholderiaceae_C > Ramlibacter. The sequence goes on from DATJJL010000016.1 coordinate 15,999, forward strand.
CACTTCGCTCCAGCTCATCGCCCGCCCATCGAGCATCTGCAATCGCCCCGCAAGCGATTCGCCCGTGCGCGAGAGAATCTTCAGCGCTTCGGCGGCTTGCATGGCGCCGATGATGCCGACCAGCGGCGCGAAGACGCCCATGGTCGCGCAACGCGTTTCCTCGAAATCGTCCGAAGGCGGGAAAACGCAGGCGTAGCAGGGCGACTTCGCATCGCGTACGTCGAACACCGATAGCTGTCCGTCCATGCGGATCGCAGCGCCCGACACCAGCGGCTTGCGGTGCTTCACGCAGGCGGCATTGATGGTGTGACGCGTCTTGAAGTTGTCGCAGCAGTCGACGACGACATCGGCCTGCGGCACAAGTTCGTCGAGGAGCTGCGCGTCGGCGCGCGCGACGATGGGTTTGACCAGCACATCCGGGTTGATCGCTTCGATGCCTTCGCGCGCGGACGTCGCCTTTGGCTGGCCGATGCGGGCCATGTTGTGTGCGATCTGCCGCTGCAGATTCGTGAGATCGACGCTGTCGTTGTCGACGATGGTGATGCGCCCCACGCCGGCCGTGCCGAGATAAAGCGCCACCGGCGAGCCGAGGCCGCCCGCGCCGATGACCAGTGCGTGCGAAGCCGTGATGCGCTCCTGGCCCTCCACGCCGATCTCCTCCAGCAGGATGTGGCGCGAGTAGCGGAGCAATTGCTCGTCGGTCATGCAGGGATTGTGGAGGAAAAGAAAAAGCCGCCTGGCGGCGGCTTTTCCCTGGATCCCGGCCTGCGCCGGGATGACTTCGCTGCCGCGAAGTCAGTTGTCCTTCTTTTCCAGCTTGCTCTCGACGACCTGCGTCTTCGAGATCAGCACCGGCCGGCCCTTGAGCTGGTTGATGGCCTGGAGCAACTGGAAGTCCTTGTCGCTGCCGTATTCGGGCAAGCGCCGATCGCTCGGAGCCTTCTTCGCTTCCTCTTCGGCCTTCTTGCGCGCGTCCTCGCGAGCCTTTTCGAGCGCGGTGTCCTGCGCCTGGGTCATCTGCGGGTTCGAGATGTGCTTTTCGAGATCGGCTTCGCGCACTCGCAGCATCGAAAAGACATTGCCATCGGCGGTTTCGTCGACCATCACGTCGGGCACGATGCCCTTGGCCTGGATCGAGCGGCCGGCCGGCGTGTAGTAGCGCGCCGTCGTGATCTTCAGGCCGGTGTCGGGGCCGAGCGGGCGCACTGTCTGCACCGAGCCCTTGCCGAAGGTCTGGCTGCCCATGACCGTGCCGCGGTGCTGGTCCTGCAGCGCGCCGGCGACGATTTCGCTGGCAGATGCGGACCCTTCGTTCACCAGCACGATCAGCGGCACCGTCTTGAGCGCGGCCGGCAGCTTGCGCAGCGGGTCGGCACCGGCGCGGCGCTGGTAGTACTCCGGTGCAGCCTTGTAGACGAAATTGCTCTCGGCAAGCTGGCCCTTCGTCGAGACGACAGTGACGTTCTCGGGCAGGAAGGCCGACGAGATCGCGACTGCTGCGTCGAGCAGGCCGCCCGGGTCGTTGCGCAGGTCGAGAACGATGCCCTTCATGTTGGGCTCCTGGCGGTACATGTCGTCGATCTTCTTCACGAAGTCGTCGACCGTGCGGTCCTGGAACTGCGACACGCGGATCCAGCCGTAGCCGGGCTCGATCACCTTGGCCTTGACCGACTGCGTCTTGATTTCCTCGCGGGTGATCGTGACGGGGAACGTGCGGTTCTCGTCCTTGCGGAAGATCGTGAGCATCACCTTGGTGTTCGGCTCGCCGCGCATCTTCTTCACGGCCTCGGACAGGCTCATGCCCCGGACGGCGGTGTCGTCGATCTTGGTGATGAGGTCGTTGGGCTTGAGGCCGGCGCGGTAGGCGGGCGAGCCCTCGATCGGGGAGACCACCTTGACCAGGCCGTCTTCCTGCGAGATCTCGATGCCGACGCCGACGAAGCGGCCCGACGTGCCTTCCTTGAATTCCTTGAACGACTTCTTGTCGAAGTACTGCGAGTGCGGATCCAGGCTGGAGACCATGCCCGCGATCGCGTCCTGGATCAGCTTGTGTTCGTCAACCGGTTCGACATAGTCGGTCTTGATCATGCCGAACACGGCAGCCATCTGCTGCAGCTCCTCGAGCGGCAGCGGCGCGAGCGAGCCGCGAGCCACCGTCTGCAAAGACACGGTTGTCAGCGCGCCGGCCAATGCGCCTACGGAAATCCAGCCGGCAATCTTGAGTTTGTGGCTCATTGGGGAAAGGTCCAGTCCTCGGTCGGGAAAATATACACCTGCGAAGCAGATATGACGCAATCGTTACTCCCGGGTTCCCGGGGCGTTTGTGAGAGTGCGTGTAAAAGTCCCGCAGATCGCCCGCTATTCGGCGGACTTGCCCTGGTTCGCGACCGCTGCCGCCGCCTTCGCTGCCGCATCGGCGTCGCCGAGGTAGTAGTGGCGAATCGGTTTCAGGTCGCGATCGAGTTCGTACACCAGCGGGATGCCATTCGGGATGTTCAGGCCGACGATGTCCGCGTCGGAGATGCCGTCGAGATATTTCACCAGGGCGCGCATCGAGTTGCCGTGGGCGGAGACCAGGACGCGCTTGCCCGCCCGTATGGCCGCAGCCATCGATTCGTTCCAGAACGGCAGGACGCGCGCCACGGTGTCCTTCAGGCATTCCGTGAGCGGGAATTCGGCGGCCGGCACGTTCGCATAACGGCGGTCGCCTCGCTCGCTGCGCGGGTCGCTGGCATCGAGTGCAGGCGGCGGCACGTCGTAGCTGCGACGCCAGACGAGGACTTGCTCGTCACCGAATTTTTTCGCGGTCTCCCACTTGTTCAGGCCTTGCAGCGCCCCATAGTGACGTTCGTTCAGGCGCCAGGAGTTCACCACGGGCAGCCACGTACGGTCGAGTTCGTCCAGGCAATGCCACAAGGTGTGCGTGGCGCGCTTCAAAACGCTGGTGTAGCAAAGGTCGAAGTCCCAGCCCTCGTCGCGAAGCAGCCTGCCGGAAGCTTTTGCCTGCGCGATGCCGGTTTCCGTCAGCGGCACGTCGGTCCAGCCGGTGAAGCGGTTTTCGAGATTCCAGGTCGATTCGCCGTGGCGAATCATTACGAGCTTGTACATGGGAGGACTTGGCCTTCGGAAGCGGTGGGCAAAGCCTGTCATTTTAGAATCGCGGGTTGCTCCCAGGAATATCAAAGTGAACTTTCTCATCGACAACTGGATGCTGATCGTCGTGGCGCTCGTCTCGGGCGGGATGCTGCTGTGGCCGGTGCTCCAGGGCGCCACAGGCGGCGGCTTGACGGCCGGCGAGGCCGTACAACTGATCAACCGCGAGAAGGCGGTGGTGGTGGACGTGTGCGAGCCCGCCGAATACGAGCAGGGCCATATTGGCGGATCGCGCAACGTGCCGTTCGGCCAGTTCGAGCAGCGGCTGCCCGAAGTCGTCAAGAACAAGGCGCTGCCGGTGATCGTCGTGTGCGCGAGCGGCGCGCGCGCCCAGCGCGCCGCCTCGTCCGCGAAAAAACTGGGCTACGACAAGGCCCAAGCCCTGGCCGGCGGCCTGAAAGCCTGGAGGGACGCTAACCTTCCCGTGGAGAAAGCCTGAATAGCGTCATGCAACCCGTCAAGATGTACACCACCGCGGTTTGCCCCTACTGCATCCGCGCAAAGCAGATCCTCACCGCCAAGGGCGTGGGTGCGATCGACGAAATCCGCGTCGACCTGAATCCCGGCGAGCGCATGCACATGATGGAAATCACCGGCCGCCGCACCGTGCCGCAAATCTTCATCGGCGACACACACGTGGGCGGCTGCGATGACCTCGTCGCGCTCGATCGGCGCGGCGGGCTCGACCCTTTGCTTAAGGGATAATCTTCGTTTTCCCCGAGAGACAACTCATGGCTGAACAGCAGCAAGACCCCGTGTTCCAGATCCAGCGCGTGTACCTGAAGGAAGCTTCGCTGGAACAGCCCAATTCGCCGGCGATCCTGCTGGAGCAGGAGCAGCCCGCGGTAGAAATCCAGCTCGGCGTCGAAGCCCAGCCGGCCGCGGAGAGCGTGTGGGAAGTGGCCGTGTCCGCCACTGTCACCACCAAGCTCAAGGACAAGACGATGTTCCTGGTCGAGGTGAAGCAGGCCGGCATCTTCGAAATCCGCAACATCCCGCAGGACCAGATGGGCGCCATCCTTGGCGTCGCCTGCCCGCAGATCGTCTATCCGTACCTGCGCGCGAACGTGGCCGACATCATCACGCGTGCGGGCTTCCCGCCGGTGCACCTGGCCGAAATCAACTTCCAGGCCATGTACGAGCAGCAGCTTCAGCAGCAGCTCGCGCAGCAGCAGGATTCGGCGCCGTCTTCGGTCATCGCGACCGCCTGACGATTCGATGAAGATCGCCGTGTTCGGGGCCGGCGCCTGGGGCACGGCCCTCGCGGTGAACGCGGCCGCGCGCCACACCGTCGTGCTCTGGGCGCGCGATGCGCAGCAGGCGCAGGCGATCGGCCGCGATCGCGAAAACCGTCGTTATCTTCCCGGAATCTCTTTGCCCGGCAGCATTGCTGTCGAGTCGTGCGCGCGCGTCGATGAGCTTGCGGCAGCGGCGGATATCGCAGTGATCGCCACGCCGATGGCCGGGCTGCGCGACATGCTCCAGCAACTTGCGCCGGCATCCAAGCCGCTGGTTTGGCTCTGCAAGGGCTTCGAAACTTCGACCCCTGAAGGTTTGCTCGGCCACGAGGTGCAGGCACAAATTGCGCCACAGCTCGCGGCAGGCGTGCTAAGCGGGCCCAGCTTCGCGGACGAAGTGGCGCGCGGTCAGCCCACGGCACTGGTCGCGGCAAGCGTGCATGCATCGCTTCGCGATCTGCTCGTCGCTGCTTTTCATGGCGAGCGATTGCGCGTCTATGCGAACGACGACGTGGCCGGTGTCGAGGTCGGCGGCGCCGTGAAGAACGTGCTTGCCATTGCCACCGGCCTGTGTGACGGACTGGGCCTCGGCCTGAACGCGCGCGCAGCCCTGATCACTCGCGGCTTGGCGGAGATGACGCGCCTCGGTGTTGCGCTCGGCGCGCGGGCCGAAACCTTCATGGGCCTGTCAGGGCTGGGCGACCTTGTGCTCACGGCTACCGGCGATCTCAGCCGGAACCGGCGCGTGGGCCTGTTGCTCGCACAAGGCCGGTCGCTAGCCGATGCAACCGCTTCGCTGGGCCATGTGGCCGAAGGCGTGCACTGCGCGCGCGCAGTCGTCGCGCGTGGCGAAAGGCTCGGCGTCGAGATGCCGATCTCGCGTGCGGTGGTCGGTCTGCTCACCGGCCAGCTCAAGCCGCAGCAAGCAGTCGCCGAGCTGATGTCGCGCGACCCTGTGCCCGAATCGCGCTGAGCGACCGCCGCGCTATCAGGTGATCCGAGCCAGCGCCGATTCGATCTCGGCAGCGCCCGACGGCCGCGTGACGCGTGCGATTTCGCGGCCGTCCTTCATGAAGACCAGCGTCGGCCACAGCTTCACGCCGAAAGACCGCCCGAGGCGTCGCCCGGGCCCGTCCTCGATCTTGATGTGCTTGGTGCCCGGGTGCGTCGCGAGCGCAGAGCGAATATGCGGCTGCGCGCCCCGGCACCATCCGCACCAGTTGGTCCCGAAGTCGAGCACCAGAGGGCCGTGCATCGCATCGACTTCTTCGCGCGTGACCGACTCGGGCGTATACGTCTCGTCCATCATGAACGCCACTTTGCCATGAACGCGCGGCACGCAGGGGTGCTCGCATGCGGCTATGCTCTGCTGATGGATTCCTCCTTCATGGACATTGCGGCAACGGCCCGGGGCGATGCCGTGCGCGCGCTGGACGAAGACGTCGGCTCGGGTGACCTGACGGCATCGCTGATCGACGCGCAGCGGCAAACGTCGGCGCGAGTGATCGCGCGCGAGGCGGCAGTGATCTGCGGGAGGCCTTGGGTTGACGCGACATTGAAGCTCGTCGATCCGGCACTCAGCATTCGCTGGCTCGTTGAAGAAGGCGCGCGCTGCCAAGCCGATGATGTTGTGCTCGAGATCGAAGGACCGGCGCGTTCGCTGCTGACGGCCGAGCGGACGGTGCTCAACTTCCTGCAGCTGCTCAGCGCGGTGGCCACGAAGACGGCGACGTATGTCGAAGCTGTGCGCGGCACACGCGCGCAGATCGTCGACATACGCAAGACGATTCCGGGCCTGCGCATCGCGCAGAAGTACGCGGTGAAGACCGGCGGCGGCACGAACCATCGCATCGGCCTCTTCGACGCTGTCGTCATCAAGGAGAACCATATCGCCGCGGCAGGTGGCGTGACAGCCGTGCTGAAGGCTGCTGAAGCTGTGGCGAAGGGCGCGAAGTTCATCGAGATCGAAGTGGAAACGCTGGCGCAGCTGGAAGAAGCGCTAGCCGCTGGTGCGACCATGATCTTGCTGGACAACATGAGCCTGCCCACGCTGCACGAAGCCGTTCGCATCAACGCCGGCCGCGCGATCCTCGAAGTCTCCGGCGGGGTCACGCTGGAAAACATCCGCCCGCTTGCGGAAACGGGCGTGGACCGCATCTCCATTGGAGCACTCACGAAGGACGTGAAGGCCATTGACTTTTCCATGCGTTTCAGCGGAACCTGAGTTCAACAACATGGCTGCTGTCATCCCGATCAAGGACGTCGAATACGAACACCCGCTGCCTGCGGGAACGTGCGACACGCGGCATGCGTGGGCGCGCGTGCCCGCCGAACCATCGCCGACCGAGCGTGCGCGACTTAAAGATCGCATCAGGCAGTTGCTGAAGGAACGCAACGCGGTGATGGTGTCGCACTACTACGTGCACCCCGACCTGCAGGACCTCGCCGAAGAAACCGGCGGGCTCGTCAGCGATTCATTGGAGATGGCGCGCTTCGGCCGCGATCACCCGGCGACGACGCTGGTGGTCAGCGGCGTGCGCTTCATGGGCGAGACGTCGAAGATCCTCTCGCCGCACAAGCGCGTGCTGATGCCCGATCTCGATGCGACATGTTCACTCGATCTCGGTTGTCCCATCGACGAGTTCTCCGCATTCTGCGATTCGCATCCGGATCGCACAGTGGTCGTCTACGCGAACACAAGTGCGGCGGTGAAGGCGCGATCGGACTGGCTCGTCACGTCGAGCTGCGCGGTGGACATCGTGCGCGCGCTTTCGGAGAAGGGTCACAAGATCCTGTGGGCGCCCGACAAGCATCTGGGCCATTACATCCAGCGCGAGACCGGGGCGGACATGGTGTTTTGGAACGGCGCGTGCATCGTGCACGACGAATTCAAGGCGTTCGAGCTGGAGGCGCTCAAGCGCGAACATCCGGCCGCGAAAATCCTCGTGCATCCCGAATCACCCGCAGAAGTCGTCGCGCTTGCCGATGCGGTGGGCTCGACATCGGGCATCCTCAAAGCCGCGAAGGAGATGGATGCGAAGGAGTTCATCGTCGCCACCGACAACGGCATGATGCACAAGCTGCGCACGCTGAACCCCGACAAGATCTTTTACGAAGCGCCCACGGCCGGCAACAGCGCAACGTGCAAGAGCTGCGCGCATTGCCCGTGGATGGCGATGAACGGCCTCGCAGGTGTGGCGCACGTCCTCGAGACGCTCGGCAACGAAGTTTTCGTCGGCGGGCTGGGTATTCTCGATCGTTCGCGCGTGCCGATCGAGCGCATGCTGGCTTTCACGGCGGCGCTGAAAAGCGGGCAACCGGCAGGGGCGCTGGTGCCGAATATCGGGGCGGCGTAGGGGTCAGTCCGCCTCGTACCGCAGCGGCTCGGTCATCCGGACTTCAGGATCGTCCGTGCGCCGCGAAACGTTCATTCGGCCCTCGGCGATGGCTGCTTGACCTTCAGGTCTTCGCACCGTGATGTCGAGCGATTGGGAAACGAACACTTCAAGCGATTCGGCTTGCCCGTCTTCAGACTCTTCGATCTGGATGACGATCGCAGGGGCCGACTTGTTCAGCTCGTCGAGATCCACCCTGATTGCTCCGTCGACAGGGTCGCTCGCCGAAACGACGGCGCGCTCCAGTTGCGGCACGGCCGCCTTCGCGGCGTTGATCAATTTCGCGGCGCCCGGACCTTTGAACACCGGAACGACCTTCGTCGCGCCGATTTCCCTGGCGCGCTCGAACAGGGCTTGCCAACCGACAGCGCCGAGAGCCGACAGCAAGTCGGTTTGCGATTTCGCGTACATGCCTCGCAAGTCGATGATCGCGGTATCGCTTGTCACCGTCTCGCCTTCGGCGTCTTTGCGGAAAGGCAGTTCGATCTGCCACAGCAGATAGTCGGCCCACTCCTCGATCTTCGATTTCTGCTCGCTGCGATGCGGCGTGGCCGTGCCGTACATCGCCAGGCCCAGAGCTGCCTTGAGGCGGATCTCGGGGTCGCTCGACAGCAGCTTCTCGGCGCCCGGTGCGTCAATTCGTTGGGCGTTTGGATGCAGGACTTGCAGGACCTGCGGCTGGATGACACCGGCCTTGATCAGTTCGGTCAACGCCTCCCGGCTGGCGACAGCCGCACCGGCCGCGGGCTCGTCGATGCGCAGCACGGTCTTCCTGTCGGGCGACAACTTGATCCGCACGAGAGGCGCCTTGGTGCCGGAGCCGACGCGGGCCCAGATCAGGTTGAGTGATGCGTCGTAGAGCGATTGGATCGTCTCCCCGTTGGCCATGTAATTGGTGTGCCCGTGCTGTGCCTGAACCTGCGCCTCGTCATGGGAGCCCCACGACAGGCGCCTCTTGCCGGACCGACGGCCGAGGACCTGGTCGCGCAGGCCGGTGTTGGCGATGACATCCGCGATCGGTAAATCGAGTGACGGTCTTTGTGCGCTGTTGACGGGGCTCGGAACGCGCCGCGCAGGTTGGGGCGCGGCGGGCCTTGCCGGCTCGGGCTCTTGAGATTCGAGGATGGGCGGCGGGGCGTCCGCACGCGGCGTGTGCGCCCCGGCCAGCCGGATTGCCAGCAAGCTGTTGTGAAGGACGCCCGCCTGCACCAGCGTCTCCAGGGTTTCGGTAGGAACGCGTTGCGGACCGGACTGCGTGTAGTTGTGCACGCCCACGACGGCGCGGCCACGGCCTCTCATCTGACTGTCCAGCGTCACCCTGAACTCGCAGTCGCTTTCCTCCAATGCGGTGATGCGCACCTGGTGAAGCCGCGGGTCGTATCGCACGTTTGCGGGGACATCCATCAAAGAAACCTTGTGCAGGTTGCCGTCCAGAAACTTCTTGTCGACTTCCTCGACTTGTTCCCCATCGCGGGTCACCAGCTTGATCACGCCCGCCTTGGCCAGGGCGTCCAAGACCAGGTCGGCGACATCTTCCGGCCCGGACCATGAGTACTGCTCCATGCCGGTGACCGAACGTCCATCGGGCGACAAGGCCATCCTGACTTCCGTTGTTGCTCCATCCCCGCCGGGAATTCCGATGAAGATGCGATTGCCGATGGCGTCATACCAACTCGTCACCTGGAAATCCGAAACTTCCGAGACCAGCGGTGCGTAAAGAGCAGCAGCGGGCATGTGACCCGCACCGTCCGCAGGCCGGTGATGGTCCTCGATTTGCCGGCGCATTTCGCCGGAAGCGACAACACTTTCCAAGGGGCGGTCGAACGTGAAAAGCGAGCTGTCGGCCACCTCGGCCTGCCCGCGCGGGCTGAGCGGCTGACCGACAGTCGCGGCTCCGTTCAGATTGGCGACGCAAGGCCTTTGCCGCGTTTCGCAGGTGCGGCGCGGCGAATCGACTTTCGCAATGATCGGCTTGGTGAATGCCGCGTCCGCGGACCAATCGAATTGGATAGGGCGGACGGCAGCACCGGAGGCTGTCGGAGTTGGAGGCATGTCGGTTCCCTGATTCTTTATATTGGGTGTCGAACTACGCTAGCTGCCGGTCTTTGGGAAGGGCAGGGTTTTCAAGAACGTCTGCAATGTATGTTGCATCAGAAGACCCTCCGCCTCATCGGCGAGGCGTTGGATGCTTGCCATGAGGGACGGAAAGATGGCGGCTCGCTCGTCGTCGTCGTCTGCTCGCAGGAAACTGGTCAACAAGCCCTCGACCGCGCGGTTGGTCGGCTCGAGGTTCGTGCCCTTGACCAGATCAAGAAGCGACGCTGTCGTCATCGGCGCATGACTGGCTGCCAGCCCTCCGAGCGCGTGATTCTCCATCAAGGCTGCCATGCAAGTCGCCGGATCGTCCTTCAACGCAAGGAAGCTTCGAGCTCCTTCGAGATAGTCCAGGTTCTCCGTGTTGTGCTCCGCCTTGCTCTGCATGCGAATCGCATACGCGGCGGGACCGTTGGCAAGCAGCAATTTCAATTTTTCTCTTGTTGCTGTTTGCGGTGGCCGATCATCGAGCTGTTTGAATCCAGGCGACAGCAGCAATTTGACGGCTT
>DATJJL010000017.1:0-6124 GCA_035492155.1 Ramlibacter sp.
GGCCGGGGCGACAATCGCCCCCCATGGCCAACGAGGACACACGGCATCCGCGGCAAGCATCGCCGCTTTCGATCACCGTTGCAGGCATCCTGTCGCTCGCCGTGGCGATGGGCATCGGCCGCTTCGCCTTCACGCCGCTTCTGCCGCTCATGATCCAGGAGGGCCAGCTCGACCTGGCCGCCGGCGGCTGGATCGCGGCGGCGAACTACGCGGGCTATCTCGTCGGCGCACTCACCGCATCTCGCCTTCGATGGAGCGCCGTTCGGCTCGGCACGGTGGCGCTCGTGATGACGGCGGTGCTCACCGCGGCGATGGCGCTGCCGTTGTCCCCGTGGGCATGGGGGCTGATGCGGTTCGCGGCCGGCGTTTGCAGTGCATGGGCATTCGTGGCGACGGCGATCTGGTGTTTGGGCGCGCTTGCGGCTAGCGGCCACACGCATCGCGGGGGCGCCGTGTATTCGGGCGTGGGCCTCGGCATCGCGGCGGCCGGCTTGTATTGCCTCGCAGCTTCCGCGCTTGGCGCGAACGCACCTGCGGCGTGGGTGCAACTCGGCGTCTTCGCCGGCGTGCTGATCGTGCCCGTCGCGCTGGTGCTGCGGCATCTGCACACGCAGACGCCCGCACGCGCAGAGACGTCATCGCGTGCACAGGCACCGGCCGGATTGCGAAGTCTCGTCATCTGCTACGGCATGCTCGGCTTCGGCTACATCCTGCCCGCTACTTTCCTTCCGGTGATGGCGCGCTCGCTCGTGAGCGACCCGCGTTTGTTCGGCCTCGCCTGGCCGGTGTTCGGCATCACCGCGGGCTTGTCCACTTTCATTGCCGGCTGGGTCATGCGACACGCGAGCCGCATCCAGGTGTGGGCCGTGTCGAACGTCATCATGGGTGTTGGCGTGCTGCTGCCCAGCGTGTGGTTGAACGGCGCGACGGTGGCTTTGTCGGCGCTGATGGTGGGCGGCACCTTCATGATCGTCACGATGGCCGGCGTTCAGGAGGTACGTGCACGTGCGGTGGGCGATGCGACGCCGCTTGTCGCACGCATGACGTCGGCTTTCGCGCTCGGGCAGATCGCCGGGCCGATCGCGTCGTCACTGTTGCTGCATGTCCCGCGCTTTGCCCAGTCGGGGCTGAACGTGGCTTTGCAGATAGCAGCCGTGACGCTGTTCGTTTCGGCGGCCTGGCTATGGCGCGCGAGCGCATAAAAAAACAGCCACCTTGCGGTGGCTGTATCAAGTCCTTGGAAGGACGTCGTTGGGAGACTTGAAACTGATATGTGCGCTTCGGCCTGGTGACAGCGTTGATGCAACTCTAATGTCGGTTCGCCGAATTTGCATCCCCTCAATAGATGAGACAGTGCTCCCGCGTCAAACTTTTACTGCGCATTACATCTGGTGACAGGGGATGCGCACCACGAAGGAAGCACCTCCGCCGGGTGCGTCTTCGCATTGCACGTCGCCGTGATGACGCAGCGCGATCGAGCGAACGAGTGCGAGTCCCAGGCCCACGCCGCCGTGGCGCTCGCTCGCGCCGGGCAGCCGGTAGAAGGGCTCGAAGATACGTTCGCGTTCGCCAGGTGGCACGCCGGGGCCGCGGTCGTTCACGCGCAGCACCGCGAAAGCGCCGTCGCGCTTGAGCTCCGCCGTCACCGGCCCGTCGCTGTAACGGCGCGCGTTTTCCAGCAGGTTGCGCACCGCGCGACGCAGGAGTTTGGAAACACCCTCGACGATCACGGCTTGCGAATCTTCCGTCGCGACGAGTTCGGCGCTGGTGTGCGCACATTCTTCCGCAACGAGCCCGGTGAAGTCCACTTGCTCGATGGTGCCGAGATCCGACTCCTTCGCATCGAGGCGGCTCGCCAAAAGGATCTCATCGACGAGTTGGTCGAGCTCATTGATGTTGCGGCGGACTTCGTCCTGGAACGATGGCGACGAACCGGGTCCCATCAGCTCCATGCCCATCCGGATTCGCGCGAGCGGCGTGCGCAGTTCATGCGACGCGTTGGCCAGCAGCGACTTGTGCGCCTTCAGCAAAGCATCGATGCGCTCCGCCGCGTGATTGAAGCGCTGCGCGAGAAACGCGAGCTCGTCCGAGCCTTCTTCGTTCATGCGAACGGAAAGATCGCCTTCGCCCCAGCGCTCCACGCCGCGACGAAGCTCCTCGACGCGCGAGGTCAGCCGCCGCACGATCGGGAAAGCGCCGATCGCGACGGCCAGCGCGACGATGCCCAGCATCCACGCGAAACCGGGCGGGCGCCCCGGCGGTCCTTCGCCGGGAACACGGCGGCGCGGCGGCAACTGCACGATCAGCTTGCTGCCGTCCTTCATGTCCACGTTGAATTCGACGCCGCGCACCGGGTCGCGCTCCGGCCGGGTGAGGTCCTGGCCGATCACCTCTCCCTCCTGGTTGCGGATGATGATTTCGCGCTCGGGAATCTGTGTGGTGGAGCGATGCCACAACCAGCCGAATGCGATCGACAGCACCGCCACCGTCGCCACGACAGCGAGCCAGATCCGCAAGTAAAGAGGAAAGCGCCAATGCGCATGCCACGAGGTCATGAGGCCCCCTTGGCGCTGCGCGCCGTCCCCCCGAGGGGGAGCGAGCGCCTTCGGAGCGGCCGCGCGGCGCTCATTCCTGTTGCTTCGCGAAGACGTAGCCGACGCCGCGGACCGTGAGGATGCGCTTGGGATTTTTCGCATCCGTCTCTATCGCCGCGCGGATGCGGCCCATGTGCACGTCGATCGAGCGGTCGAAAGCCTCGAGCTCGCGGCCGCGCACGGCTTCCATGATCTGGTCGCGCGTGAGCACGCGGCCCGCGCGCTCCGCAAGCGTGATCAGCAAATCGAACTGGTAGGACGTGAGTTCCGCCGCCTTGCCCGCGACGATCACGGTGCGCGCGTCGCGGTCGATCTCGAGCGAGCCGAAACGCATGAGCTTCGGCGCCGGCTGCGCGCCCTCCGCGCGGCGCCGCAGGATGGCCCGGATGCGCGCCAGCAGTTCGCGCGGCTCGAAAGGCTTGGGCAGGTAATCGTCGGCGCCGAGTTCGAGACCCACGATGCGGTCCATCGGATCGCCCTTGGCAGTGAGCATGAGCACCGGCACGCGGCCCGCTTCGCCGGGCAGCGCACGCACGCGGCGGCAGACCTCGAGGCCGTCCAGGTCCGGCAGCATGAGGTCCAGGATGACAAGATCGGGCATGGCTCCGGGCGGCTCCTGCAACAACGACAGGCCTGCTTTCGCGTCGAGCGCCTGCGTCACGCCGAAACCCGAACGCTCGAGGTACTCGCCCACCATTTGTGCGAGGCGGGCATCGTCTTCGATGATGAGCAGTTGCTGCATGTGGGCGAATGGTAATGGCGCATATTCCTGAGCCGCGGCGATCCGGTATTGTCCCGGCGGTAAAGTTAGGTAAATGGCTGTGGCACCCGACCTGAACTCGCACGATGCGATCGCAATCGCATACGGCGATCGGCGCATCACCTACGGTGAGCTCGCGCAACTGATAGCCCGCGCGGCGGCGAAGTTGTGGCACGCGCGCGGCGTGCGGCCGCAGGACCGTGTCGCATGGCTCGGCGCGAACGATCCGGCGCAGATCGTGTTGCTCTTCGCGCTCGCGCGCATCGGCGCGATGCTGCTGCCGCTCAACACTCGGCTTGCGCCTGCCGAATGGGACGCGCTGCTCGCGCAGTGCGCGCCGAAGCTCATGGTGCACGACAACACGTGGGCGCAAGCCGCAAGCGACGCCGCGCAGCGCAACGGTATCGATCTCCTCCATGCGCGCGAGCTGCAAGATGCCTGCGGCACATCGGCCGCGCCCGATCACGCCGAGGGCGATGCACCCGTGCTGCTCGTGTTCACATCGGGCACCACGGGAAGGCCGAAGGCGGCGATGCACACGCAGGCCAATCTCGCAGCGAACATGCGTATCGCGGCGCAGATGCAGCGCATCGAAAGAAGCGACCGCATCGCGACGATGCTTCCCCTTTTTCATGTCGGCGGCCTGTGCATCCAGACGCTGCCCGCGCTGGGCGCGGGCGCGCAGGTGATCCTGCTGCCGCGCTTTTCGCCCGACGACGCTTTCGACTGCTTCGAGCGTGAACGCCCCACGCTGACGCTGCAGGTGCCCGCGACGATGAAGGCGCTCATCGACCATCCGCGCTGGCAGGGCGCGGATCTTTCCAGCCTGCGGGCGGTGTGGGCCGGCTCGAGTCTCATTCCATCACCGCTCGTCGAAGCCTTCCACGCCCGCGGCCTGCCGGTGTGCAACGTGTACGGCTCGACCGAAACCGGCCCGTTCTCGATCGCATTGCCGCCCGACAAGGCGATGGAAAAAGTCGGTTCATGCGGCTGGCCCGCGCCGGAAGTGAAAGTGCTGCTCGGGCACGTGAAGGACGGCGTTGGCGAAGTGCTCGTGCGCGCGCCGAACGTCGTGCAACGCTACTGGCCCGATGAGCCGGCATGCGATGCACAAGGGTTCTTTCACACCGGCGACCTTGCGCGTCAGGATGCGGACGGCAGCTTCTCGATCGTCGGTCGCGCGAAGGACCTCATCATCTCGGGCGGAGAGAACATTCATCCGGCCGAGATCGAACAGGCGTTGGCACTGCACCCCGACGTGCTCGAATGCGCCGCGTTCGGCGTTGCCGATGCGCAATGGGGCGAGGCCGTGGCAGTGGCGGTGGTCAGGCGGCCGGGTAACGCTTGTGCAGAAGATGAATTGCTCGCGCACCTGCAATCGCGCATTGCCCGCTACAAGCTGCCTCGGCGGTGGCTGTGGCTGGACGCATTGCCGAAGACCGCACTCGGCAAGGTGCAGCGCGGCGAACTCGCCCGCATCCTGCAGGCACGCGGCTGATCAGACGATGTCGTCCCTCAGGGCGCGCAGCGGTGCGCGCTTGCGCTCGAGCATCTTGAGCTTGGACAGCGCCGACGCCGAGCCCTGGCCGGACTGCTGGTCGTCGCTGACCCTGTTGCTCCCACGGCGCTCGCGAGGCGAATCCTTCGCGCGCGCAGCCGGCTCACCTCGCGTCTTTTGCTTCCCTTCCGTCTCTTGTCCCACTGCCTTCTTTCGATTGAAACTTGCGCCAAACAAGTCTGCAATCTAAGGCATGGTGAATGTGCGCGCTGTCAGGACGAGCAGTGCTCCACGGTAGGACCGCGCCTATCCGGAATGGGCACTCTGGGGGGCGCGGCGCTTCATGCGCCACAGCAGCAGAACCAGCAGCAGAGGCGGCAGGGCGGTGAGCGCGGTGCCGACGAAGGCGATCGCGTACGCGCCCAGCAGTCCATGCACGGGCGTAAGCGCATCGACCGTGGCACCCGAGAAGCCCTTCAGGAACTTGCCGAGCATCGCGTACGTGGAGGACAGCAGCGCGTACTGGGTCGCCGTGTAGCCAAGGCTGGTCAGGCTCGACATGTAGGTGACGAGCGCGACACCCGCGAAAGATTGTGCGAAGGCATCGAGCGTCATGACACCGGCGAACGTCGATGCCTCTGCATGCAGGCCCAGCAAGGCGAATGCCGCGGTGCCGAAGCCTTCGAGCACGAGCCCGGCAATGAGCGTGGGCATGAGGCCGACGCGCACCGCGCTGATGCCGCCCGCGGCAATACCGGCGAACGTCGCCACGAGCCCGAAGGTGCCGCGCACCCAGGCGACCGTGTCCTTCGCGATGCCCAGGTCGTGGTAGTACGGGTTGTACATCGGGCCCATCACGAAATCGGGCAGGCGATAAAGGGCCACCATCAGCAGCATCACGAGGCCGGCGGCCTTGTGCTTGGCGAAAAAGTCGGCGAATGGCCCGACGATCGCGTCCGCAAGGCCGCGCAGCGACCACAGCGGCGGCTTGTCGTGCAGCACCGCGTCGGCGCGCGCCGGCTCGACGGCAAAAAGCGTTGCCACGACGCCGAGCGCCATCAGCGCGGCCATCCACAGATAGGACAGCGGCCAGCCGATGCGCGCGGCCATCGCGATCACCAGTGCGTCGGTCACAAGCAGCGCCATGCGATAGCCCACTTGCGCCGCCGAAGTGAGCAGGCCGATCTCGTCGCTGTCGCTTGCGGCCTCGATGCGCCAGGCGTCGATCGCGATGTCCTGCGTCGCCGACGCGAAAGCGGTGAGCAGCGCGAA
>DATJJL010000018.1:0-2384 GCA_035492155.1 Ramlibacter sp.
CAAGCTCGACGACGCCGAGCAGCTCGCCTACGCCGATGCGGTGTACGCCAGCTTCAAGCACGGCGATCTCGATGCCGCCGACGTGCTCGCCGCGCTCAAGCCGCTGACCTCGTCCAAGACGCGCGAAGTGGCCACCGCGCCACTGACCAGCTTCAACTGGATCTACCGCAACCTGGCGCAGACCGACGCGCAGCGCGCCAAGCTTGCCGCCTGGGCCAAGGCTGCCTACCTGCCGCGCATGCAGCAGCTGGGCTACCACCGCAAGGCGAACGAAGCGGACACCGACTCGTTGCTGCGCAGCACGCTGGCCGACGAACTCGCGCTGACGGTGAAGCTTCCGGAAGTGCGCGCCGAACTGCTCAAGCAGGGCGACGCCGCGCTGAAGCGCAAGGCCGATGGTCACCTCGACCTCATGGCGGCCGACTCCGACCTGCTCGGCGCCGCGCTTGGCGTGGCCGTGCAGGAACGTGGCAAGCCGGCGGTGGATGCATTGATCGCCGAAGTGCCGCAGACCAGCGACCCGGCGTTCCGCAACGCCATGCTCGCCGGCCTTAGCGAAGTGAACGATCCCACGCTGGCCAACCAGGTGCGCGACTTCGCCCTCGACAAGAAGGTGAAGGTGGGCGAGATGAGCATGCTGCTGCGTGGCGGCCGCGATACCCGCAAGTCGCGCGACGAATCGTGGCAATGGACAACCACCAACTACGACAAGATCGTGGACCGCACCGGCAGTTTCTCCGGTGGCCGTCTGCCGGAACTCGTCGGTGGCGGTGGCTGCTCGCAGGACGAGGCGGATCGCCTGCAGGCGTTCTTCAAGGATCGCGCCAAGCAGGTGAGCGGCGCCGAGCGTGGCCTCGCGCAGGCCACCGAGTCCACCGTGCTGTGTCATTCGCTCGTGCAGAAGCAGGACGCCGCAGCGATTCTTCGCTGAGGTCCTGGCGAATGAAAACGCCGGGCGGTGTGAACCGTCCGGCGTTTTTTTATGTGCGGCCCAGGCGTTCGCCGCGTTTTCGCCCGGCCATCACGCCATGCCGACCGGATGCCTCTTATATCGAATGCTGCCGACGCCTCGGAGGAGACGCATGTCCGCCGCAACGACCGTGCCTTCGCTGGCCGATGGCCTCGTCAACAGGCCCATCCCGCAGATCGATCTGGTGCGCTACGCGGGGCACTGGCACGAGATCGCGCACTTGCCGATGATTTTCCAGCGGCAGTGCATCGACCACGTGACGGCCGACTACACACTGCGTCCCGACGGCAAGCTCGACGTGCGCAATGTATGCCGCACGCGCCATGACATTGCTGATGTCGCCGAAGGCCTGGCTCGTCCTGGGAAAGGCGCCGCGGGCGCGCTTGAAGTGCGCTTCGCTCCTGCATGGCTCGCCTGGGTGCCGTTCGTATGGGCCGATTACTGGGTGATCGATCTCGACCCGGACTACGGCTGGGCCGTGGTCGGCAGCCCGAGCCGCAAATACCTGTGGATACTTTCGCGCACACCGCGCATGGACAAATCGCTGTTCGACGAACTGTGCGACCGAGCCGTGCTACGTGGCTACGCGGTCGACAAGCTGATCATGACCGGCCCGTTGGGCTGAGGACGCCACAGCAGGCCACCTCCCGGAGCGAAGGCATGCGCACGCCGGGTCTCAGGTCACGGAAACGCGAGAGCCCCATGCGGACCACGGCGGGCATCATTGAAGCTAGACGGCGCACAGGACTCGTCCGATGCGCTTTAACCCCGGCGACGCATCCCTCCCGTTAGACGTTCGAAGGCGCTTGTCGCGCCCTTCGTTCGCCCCCTACTTTGGGGCGACCCACCCGGGGAGTCAGGGAGAAAGACATGCGTCGTCCGTGGGAATGGTTAGGTGCGCTCGTGTTGTTGGCGGCGCCGGTGCTGGCTCAGGAGGCTCCTCCAGCACTGCGCGATTGGAAGGAATGGGTTCTGCACGACGTGCCGACGCACGCGTGCCCGATCCTGTCTGCGGGTACAGGTGATTCCGACGAGCGGCCTTGTGCGTGGCCCGGGCGCCTCACGCTGGATGCGAGCAAGGACGGCGCGCGCTTCAGCTTTCAGGTGCACGTGGATGCACGCAGCTGGATCCCTTTGCCGGGTGACGCAAAGCATTGGCCGCAACAGGTAAGCGCCGACAACAAACCGGTGGCCGTGCTGGAACACGACAATGCCCCGGCCTTGCAGCTCGAACCCGGCGACTATGCGCTGCGCGGCAGCTTGCCGTGGAGCAATCGGCCCGCGCGCCTGCGCGTACCCGAGTCGATCGGTCTTGTCGCGTTGACCCTCGACGGCAACGTGGTGGGTCGCATCGAGCGCAACGGCGACCAGCTCACCCTGGGCGAAGCGGCAGCCGCGCAACGCGCAGCCGATA
>DATJJL010000019.1:0-2658 GCA_035492155.1 Ramlibacter sp.
ACGCGATGCGCCGATCGCTCGCGAGATACGCCGCAATTTGCTTGTGACGCGCAACGCCGCCGTGCACGGCAAGCACCAGAGGCGTTTTCTTCAGGGCTTTCGCGCTCGCCTTCGGGAACGCATAGCGCAAGCCTTCGACGATCTGAAACAGCGACAGATCAACATAGCTCAATTTGCCGCCGACGAGATGCGGCATCTTGCCGGGCTTGTTCTTCGCCGCCTCGTTCTTGGGATTTCGCTCGAGGAGCGTCTCGAACCAACGCAAATATTTCGGCATCCTCTCGCCGCGAAATTCCTGCGCACGGCGCAGCGATTCGGATTTCTGGTCTTCGTAATACAGGCTCGTGCCGACAGGGTGATGCACGTCGTGCACTTCGGCGATGAAGTCCGTCATCGTGAGCTGAATCTCGTGCGTCCACAGGCGATCGGCTTCGCTCGCGCCGACGAGGCCCAGCTTCGGGCCGAGGTCATGCAGGATCAGCGCCGTCTGGCCGATCACGCGCTTGCCGTCGACGAGGAATGGGCACGCGAATGGCGGACGCTGCACGCTCTTGTCCGACCAGTACGACTGCATCTGCTTCATGCCCCCGGGCTCGCGCGCGATATCGACGTAATCGGCGCCTGCGGCTTCGAGAGCGAGCCTCACGAATTCGCCGCGCCCCTGGATCGAGGGCAAGTAATGGAGTTCGTATGCCATGGCGAAGACTCTAGCGCTTCTTCTTTTTCGCGAGCTTCGACAGGTCGAGCCTCACCCATGTCGGCGCATGGTCGCTGGCTTTGGTCTCGCCGCGCACCCAGCGGTCCACACCTGCTTCGACGAGGCAAGGCTTCAATTCGCTGGACAGCAGCAGATGGTCGATGCGCAGGCCGGCGTTGCGCTCCCAGTGTTTGCGGAAGTAATCCCAGAAGGTGAAGACCGCTTCGTCGGGATAGAGATGCCGGATCGAATCCGTCCAGCCTTGCGCGAGCAGCCGCTGCCAGCACTCTCGGCTTTCGGGCTGCAGCAGCGCGTCCTTCTGCCACGAGCGCGGGTTGTAGATGTCGAAGTCCGTGGGCACGACGTTGTAGTCGCCGGCCATCACCACCGGCTCGTGCTCGTCGTAAAGCTTCTTCGCGTGCTGGATCAGGCGCTCGAACCACGCGAGCTTGTAGTCGAACTTCGGCCCCGGCTGCGGATTGCCATTGGGCAGGTACAGCGACACGATCACGACGCCGTTCACTGCTGCTTCGATGTAGCGGCTGTGGTCGTCACCCGGATCTCCCGGCAGTTCGCGCCGGATCTCGATGCCGGGTTCGCCCCGCGTGAGGATCGCCACGCCGTTCCACGAGCGCTGCCCTCGCCACATCGCGTGATAGCCCGCATCGAGCAGTTCCTGCCGGGGAAATGAATCATCGAGCGCCTTGAGCTCCTGCAGGCATGCGACATCGGGCTGTTCGCGTTCCAGCCATGCGAGCAGATTGGGCAACCTCGTCTTGATGCCGTTGACGTTGTAGGTGGCGATCTTCATGGACTTGATTCTGGTCCCGCCGGCGGGATACGCGGCAACGTCCTACAGATGGGCAGGCTGGCCTGGCGTAAGGTGGCGCGAACCCGGGAGCTTCCCATGATGCCGATCCGTTTTCCTACCGAGGCAGCCAACGATCCGGACGGCAAGCTCGAGGGCTTGCCTGAATCCACCGGTGAAGATGACGCCACGCGTTCGCGCCCCGAAAGCAGCGAGCGCAAGGACCGTGCGACCAACCAGCCGCTGTCCGAAGAGTCCAAGCCCGAGGGCAAGCCCCAACGCTAGCCACGGCCCAGGAGTTTTTTACTGCCCCCACTCGGATCGCGCTTCTTGCGCTGCGGCGCGGCTGGATTCCAGCCGTCCGGGTTCGGTTCCCACTCGCGCAATGAAGCACAATGCGGGGTTTGGAAACTCGCAAGGACCACATGATGGGCAAGAAGATCGTGACCGAAGCCGACCGCAAGGCCACTCCCGCACCGAAGACGACCGAAGGACTCGCGGTCAAGGGCTTGGGTGGCGGCCAGATGCGCAGCCGCAAGCGCGGCTCGCACACCAACAACAAGAAGAACCCGGGCAAGCGCGCTCATTCGGGCTGATCCGCATGAAGAAAGCCCTCCTTTCCATCGCCCTGCTGACGGCTTTTGCCGCCCAGGCGCAAACCACCGGCACGGCGCCGGCCTCTTCGCCCGCGAAGAAGGAACTCGTCGCTCGCATCCTCAAGGTACAGCAGCCCTCGATCGAAGCGCTGGCGCGCGGCCTGGTCGAGCGGCCGGCCGTCGAGATCATGAACAGCGGGATGCAGGTCATTGCGGCCCGCGTTCCGAAGGACAAGCAGGAAGCCACGGCCAAGGACGTCCAGTCGGACGCCCAGAAGTTCGTGGAAGAAGCGGGTCCCATCGTCCAGAAGCGCGCTGTGGCGATCGCACCGACGACCATCGGCGCCGTGCTGGAAGACAAATTCACCGAAGACGAGCTGAAGCAGATCGCCGCTGCGCTGGAGAACCCGGCGCTCGTCAAGTATCAGGCGACGATCCCGGCCATGCAGCAGGCGCTGGGCGAAAAGCTCGTGACGGACACGCGCCCGCAGATCGAGCCCAAGGTGCACGCACTGGAAGACACGATCAGCAAGCGCGTCGGCGTGTCGCCCGGCGCG
>DATJJL010000020.1:0-25678 GCA_035492155.1 Ramlibacter sp.
CCTTCACCTTCGGCCTGGGCGGCCTGCTGGTCTTTCCGATGTGGGCCGGCTGCAGCGTGTACTTTCCCGATTCGCCGTACACACCCGAGAGCATGGTCCGCACCATCAACGACATCGGCGCCACCATCTGCTACACCGCGCCGACGTTCTATCGCGCGATGGCACCGTTTGCCAAAGAGCTCGGCGTGGGCAAGCTGCGCATCAGCGTGAGCGCGGGCGAAGGCCTGCCCGACGCGACGCGGCAGTTGTGGAAGCAGGCAAGCGGCATCGAGATCACCGACGGCATCGGCGCGACAGAGATGTTCCACATCTTCATCTCTTCGGCGCCCGGCGACGTGAAGCGCGGCGCCATCGGCAAGGTGGTGCCCGGCTACGAAGCGAAAGTCGTCGACGATGAAGGCAACGAAGTGCCGCGCGGCACCATCGGCAAGTTGGCCGTCATCGGCGCGACCGGCTGCAGGTATCTCGACGATGCTCGCCAGTCCAACTACGTGAAGGCAGGCTGGAACTATCCCGGCGACGCGTTCATGCAGGACGAAGACGGCTACTTCATCTACCAGGCCCGCGCCGACGACATGATCATCAGTGCGGGCTACAACATCGGCGGGCCCGAGGTCGAGGACGCGCTGCTTCGTCACCCCGCTGTCGCGGAATGCGGCGTGATCGGCAAGCCCGACGAGGAGCGCGGCATGATCGTGAAGGCGTTCGTCGTGCTCAAGCCCGGAAACGCAGGGGACGCCGCGATGGTGAAGGCCTTGCAGGACCACGTGAAGGCGGGCATCGCGCCCTACAAGTACCCGCGCGAAATCGAATTCATGACGAGCCTGCCGCGCACCGAGACCGGCAAACTGCAGCGGTTCAAGTTGCGGCAGCTCTAAAGAGAATTCAAACATCCGAACGCAGAGTTCGCCGAGGTCGCGCAGAGGGCGCAGAGTTTTCAATCGAAAAAGTACTCTGCGCCCTCTGCGAATCCTCCGCGCCCTCTGCGTTCGGATGTTGCCTTGGCGGTAGATAATCCCGCCATGCCTGCCTACTCCTTCGAGGCCCTCGACGCCCAAGGCGAAACCCGACGCGGGGTGATGGAGGCCGACACGGCCAAATCCGTGCGCGGCCTGCTGCGCGCGCAACAGCTCGTGCCGCTGCAGGTGCAGCCCGTCGCCGGCGCGGCGCACGATGTCAATGCCGCTTTCGGCTCGCAACTATTCGCGCGCACGGTGTTCAACGCCACGACTCTTGCGATCTGGACGCGCCAGCTCGCGGGCCTCGTCACATCGGGCCTGCCGCTCGAACGGGCGCTCACCGCATTGACCGAGGAAGCCGAGAACGAGCGCGAACGCAATCTCGTCGCGGCGCTGCGGTCCGAAGTGAACGCAGGCTCGACCTTCGGCAAGGCGCTGTCGCGTTTTCCGCGAGAGTTCCCAGAGATCTACATCGCCGTGGTCGGCGCAGGCGAGCAGACGGGCGCGCTCGGCGAAGTGCTCGAGCGTCTTGCCGACGATCTCGAAGAACAGCAGGCGCTCAACGCGCGGCTGCTGGGCGCCGCGCTTTATCCGGCGATCGTGACGGTGATTGCGTTCGCGATCGTGATGATCCTCATGACCTACGTCGTGCCGCAGATCGCGAACGTGTTCGCAGGCACGAAGCGCGCGTTGCCTTTCCTCACCGTCGCGGCGCTGGGTGCGAGCGCGGCCATTCGCCATTGGGGCTGGCTCGTTGCCGTCATCTTCATCGGCGCATTCATCATGCTGCGACTCGCATTGCGCAACGAAGCGACGCGCGAAGCTTTCGACGCTTTCTGGCTGCAGCTGCCGATCATCGGCCGGCTCTCGCGCGGCTACAACGCCACGCGCTTTGCCAGCACGCTCGCGATGCTCGCAGGCGCCGGCGTCCCCATCCTTCGCGCGTTGCAGGCCGCGGCGGAAACGCTGGGCAATCGCGCGATGCGCGCCGATGCGATGGACGCGCTGGTGCTGGTGCGCGAAGGCGCACCGCTCGCATCCGCCATGGCGCAGAAGAAGCGCTTCCCGGGGCTCATCGCGATGTTCGCGCGCATCGGCGAGCAGACGGGCCAGTTGCCGCAGATGCTGCAGCGCGCGGCCAACCAGCTCGGCGGCGAAGTGCAGCGGCGCGCGCTTCGCCTCGCAACTTTGCTGGAGCCGCTCCTCATCGTCGCGATGGGCGGCATCGTGATGCTGATCATGCTGGCCGTGCTCCTTCCGATCATCCAGCTCAACCAGTTTGCGCACTGACCATGGCCGTCACCCTCGACGACAAACTGGTGGTGGCGATCTCCTCGCGGGCGCTCTTCAACTTCGAGGAGGAGAACGCGCTCTTCGAGACGGGCGATCCGCAGGCGTACATGAAGCTGCAGCTCGAGCGGCTCGACGTGCCCGCGCGCCCCGGCATTGCGTATTCGCTCATCAGGAAACTGCTCGCCTTCAACGACGACAAGGTGCAGCGCGTCGAGGTGGTGATCCTCTCGCGCAACGATCCGGTTTCGGGCATGCGCGTGTTCCGCTCGGGCGTGCACAACGACATCAAGCTGGTGCGCGGCGTTTTCACGCAAGGCCGCGCGCCCTATCGTTATCTGAAGCCGCTGGGCGCCAAACTGTTTCTCTCGGCCAATGCCGAAGACGTGCGCGAGGCGCTGACTGCGGGCTTCCCGGCTGCGCGCGTGCTGACCGAATCCATGCTCGCGCGCGACAACTATCCCGACGAAGTGCGCATCGCTTTCGACGGTGACGCAGTGCTGTTTTCCGACGAGGCGGAGCAGGTGTTCCAGCAGCAAGGGCTCGACGCCTTCCAGGCGCACGAGCTCACCAATGCCCTGCAGCCGCTGCGCGCGGGGCCGTTCAAGCCTTTCCTCGCGGCGCTGCAGCAGCTGCAGCAGGCAAACACGTCCGCGATGCGCATTCGCACGGCGCTGGTCACGGCGCGCAGCGCACCGGCGCATGAGCGCGCGATTCGCACGCTGATGTCGTGGAACATCCGTGTGGACGAAGCGATGTTCCTCGGCGGGTTGGCGAAGGGCGAATTCCTGCGCGAGTTCGAGCCGGATTTTTTCTTCGACGACCAGACGGGCCATGTCGATCACGCTGCGCGGCACGTGCCGTCAGGGCACGTTGCCGCAGGCGTCGCGAACCTGAAGCATTAAGCGCGGCTTAAGCGACGCCCGGCTACGATGGCCGCTCCGAAGAAGGGCGCCTCATGCCGAACAACAAACTCTCCGCCTTCGCAGAGGCTTCGCGCCGTACCTGGGCGCTGGCGATTCCGTATTTCTCATCGAAAGACAAATGGCGCGCGCGCAGCATGTTCGCTGCGATCGTCGTGCTCAATCTTGCAGCCGTGTACATGCTGGTGCAGCTGAACGACTGGAACCGCGCCTTCTACGACGCGCTGCAGAACAAGAACCAGGCGGTGTACTGGCAACAGCTTCAGCGCTTCACCATCCTGGCTTTCGCGTACATCGTGATCGCGGTCTACAAGTTCTACTTGCGCCAGTTGCTCGAGGTGCGCTGGCGCGCGTGGATGACCGAGCACTACCTCGAGCGATGGCTCGCGAACAATTCGTTCTACCGGCTCGAGCTCGCTCGTTTCGGAAAGGAAGGCACGCCGCCGGACAACCCCGACCAGCGCATTCAGGAAGACCTGCAGCTATTCACGCAGGACACGCTTTTCCTCGGCTTCGGGCTGCTCGATTCGGTGGTGACGCTCGTGAGCTTCGTCGGCATCCTGTGGGGCTTGTCGGGTTCGTTTTCGTTCACGCTCGCAGGTTCGCAGTGGACCATCCCCGGCTTCATGGTGTGGGCGGCCGTGGGCTATGCGCTCTTCGGCAGCGTGATGACGAACTACATCGGCCGCCCGCAGATCAAGCTCAATTTCAACCAGCAGCGCCTCGAAGCCGACTTCCGGCATCACATGGTTCGTGTGCGCGAGTACAGCGAAGCCATCGCGCTCGATCGCGGCGAGCGGGTCGAGCGCGAACATCTCGACCTGCGTTTCTCGCGCGTCCTCGCGAACTACCTGCAGCTCATTCGAAAGCAGAAGAATCTCATCTGGTTCACGGTGTCCTTCGGGCAGGTCACGACGATCTTTCCGTTTCTGGTCGCGGCGCCGCGCTACTTCACGGGTGCGATCCAGCTCGGAGAGCTGATGCAGATTTCATCGGCGTTCGGCCAGGTGTCCGACGCTCTCACATGGTTCGTCGATAACTACCCGCGTTTCGCGGCATGGCGCGCCACCGTCGATCGTCTCTCGAGCTTCGAGGAAAGCATGCAGCGCACTGCGGCGCAAGGGTTGCCGCAGCAGCGCGAAGAGGGAGTCGATCTTGCAGCCCAGGGCCTCACGCTTGCACTGCCCGATGGCCGCTTGCTGCTGGAAGACGTGAACGCGCAGGCTCGCCCCGGCGACACGGTGCTGCTGCGCGGCCCGTCGGGCAGCGGCAAGTCGTCTCTGCTGCGCGCTTTCGCAGGCATCTGGCCGTTTGCGCGCGGGCGCGTCGAGATGCCGCGCGATGCGATGACCGTTCCGCAGAACCCGTACTTCCCCGACGGCAGCCTGCGCTCCGCGCTCGCGTATCCCGATCCTGCGTCTGCATACAGCGACCAGCAGTTGCGCGACGCGCTCGATGCAGCGCTGCTGCCGCAACTGGCATCGCGCCTGGACGACGAAGACGCGTGGACGCAGAAGCTTTCAGGCGGCGAACGCCAGCGGCTCGCGTTGGCGCGCGTGTTTCTCAAGAAGCCGGCGTGGGTGCTTGCGGACGAAGCCACAAGTGCGCTCGACGAGCCCGCGGAGCGCGCGCTGTACGAGCGTTTGCTCGCGTTGGTGCGCGAGAAGGGCGGCGGCCTGGTGTCGATCGCGCACCGGCCGGCGCTCGAGCGCTATCACGAGAAGCAGTGGGAGCTGGTGCCCGCGGAAGGCGCGGCTGCCTATCGCCTGCAGGCGGGTTAGCAGATCAGCCGCTTCGAGGCCGACCCGGGCAACCGCTGGCTGCGCCCGCTCATCGAGGAACTGTTCCGCGAGTGAAAGAGTCGCGCACGCGGCAGCAAGGGTTTTTGCGCGGGCTTACGATAGTTGCGTCTTCAGGGCGGGGCGAAATTCCCCACCGGCGGTAGGCGGTGCGCAAGTGCCGCAAGCCCGCGAGCGCCTCGATGCCGCAAGGCTTCGAGGGTCAGCAGATCCAGGCAAGTGCTGGAGCCGACGGTCACAGTCCGGATGGAAGAAGGCGCGTTGCGGCGTTCGCGCTGCGATGCACTCTCGTGCCTTGAAGCGTTTTTGTCCAACCAACAGGAGCGTTTCATGACCTCAGCAACCCTTTCCGTGCCGGTGCTCACGCCGGTTCCCGATGTCATCGCGCAGATTGCCGCCGGGCGGCCTGTGCTCGTGCTCGACGATGACGAGCGCGAGAACGAGGCGGACATCATCTGCGCCGCCGAACGCGTCACGCCCGGGGTGATGGCGATGATGATCCGCGAGGGCAGCGGCATCGTCTGCCTTTGCATCACGCAGGCCAAAGCGAGCGAGCTGAAGCTTCGGCCCATGGTCGAAGTGAACCGATCGAAGTTCGCGACGGCCTTCACGCAATCGATCGAAGCCGCGCACGGCGTCACCACAGGCGTGTCCGCGGCCGATCGCGTGCAGACGATCCAGTGCGCGCTTCGCTCGACGCTGGAGCGATGCGAAGTCGTGAGCCCCGGCCATGTCTTTCCGTTGATCGCCAAGAATGGCGGAACGCTCGAGCGCGACGGTCACACCGAAGCGGCGGTCGACCTTGCGAGGCTCGCCGGCCTGCAACCTGCGGGCGTGCTGTGCGAGCTGATGAACCCGGACGGCACGATGGCTCGCGGCGCACAAGTTCGCGCATTCGCGCAGGCGCATGGGCTGGCTTGCACGACAGTGCAGGCGATTGCGCAGCATCGCCGGCGCACGCGGACTTAGCTCAGCGCCCTTTGAATTCGCCCTTGCGCTTCGCGACGAAGGCCGCCATGCCTTCCTTCTGGTCTTCGGTCGCGAAGAGCGCGTGAAATAGGCGCCGCTCGTACCACACGCCGTCCGTGAGGCTGCTTTCGAATGAGCGGTTCACGGCTTCCTTCGCGGCCATCGCTGCGAGGCGCGGCATGTCGGCGATGACGATGGCGGCGGCGAGCGCCTCGTCCATCAGCTTGTCCAGCGGCACCACGCGGCTGACGAGTCCGCAGCGCTCGGCTTCCGTCGCGTCCATCATGCGGGCGGTGAGCACCATGTCCATCGCCTTCGATTTGCCCAGCGCGCGCGGCAGGCGCTGCGTGCCGCCGGACCCTGGGATGATGCCCAGCTTGATCTCGGGCTGGCCGAACTTCGCGTTGTCGGCAGCGATGATGAAGTCGCACATCATCGCGACCTCGCAGCCGCCGCCGAGCGCGAAGCCGGCGACCGCGGCGATCACCGGTTTGCGCACGGTGCGGATGGTTTCCCAGTTGCGCGAAATGTATTCGCCCTTGTAGACGTCGGCAAAGCCGTAGGTCTGCATCGCGCCGATGTCTGCTCCGGCAGCGAACGCCTTCTCGCTGCCTGTGACGATGATGCAGCCGATCTCATCCTGGGCATCGAAGGCTTTCAGCGCCGCGCCGAGCTCGTCCATGAGCTGGTCGTTCAACGCATTGAGCTGCTTCGGCCGGTTCAGGGTGATGATGCCGACCTTGCCCGCCTCGGTTCGCGTTTCGATCGTCTCGTAAGCCATGTGCGTTCTCCTTCGAAGGCGACTATACCGAAGGGAAATCCATGTCCGACCGCACGGTTGGTTAATGGTAAAACCTTGGCGGAAAAGGAGACGACGATGTCAGAGACGAACGTGCTCTACGAGGCTCGCGGCGCCGTGGCGCTGGTGACGCTCAATCGCCCGGCGCAACTGAACAGCTTCACGCGCGCGATGCACGAGGAGCTGTGGGCGGCGCTCGAGCGCATCGACAAGGACAAATCCATCCGCGCGATGGTGCTCACCGGGGCCGGGCGCGGTTTCTGCGCGGGCGCGGACCTTGCGGAGTTCGATTTCGCGCCCGGGCCGGGGCTTCACGAACGCGCCGACCCGGGGCCGATCATCGAGAAGGCTTTCAACCCGACCGTGCGCAAATTGCAGGCGCTGCGCGTGCCCACCATCGCCGCGATCAACGGCTCGGCTGCAGGCGCGGGCATGTCCATCGCGATGGGGTGCGACATCGCGTTGGCCGCATCGAACGCAAGCTTCACGCTCGCCTTCAGCAAGATCGGCCTCGTGCCCGACGCGGGCGGCACCTGGTTCCTGATCAAGAAGCTGGGCCTTGCTCGCGCAATGGGCGCGGCGATGCTCTCCGACAAGATCGCGCCGAAGGATGCGAAGGAATGGGGAATGATCTGGGACGTCGTGCCCGAGGGCCAGGATTGCGTCGAGGCCGCGATGAAGCTCGCGCAACGGCTCGCATCGATGCCGACGAAGGCGCTGGTGGAAACGCGCAAGCTGCTGCGTGCCGCGGCCAGCAACGATCTCGACAAGCAGCTCGATCTCGAACGCGACACGCAATCGGCGCTGGGCCGCACGCACGACTACATCGAAGGCGTGATGGCGTTCCGCGAAAAGCGCGCGCCGAATTTCAAGGGAGAGTGATGACACCCGAAACGCTCGCCGCCCGCGTCGGCGAAACAATGTTCGCCGCGGACCGCGCCAGCCGGGAGTTCCTGAAGATGGAGCTTCTCAATTGCGAGCCCGGAAGCGCGGTGATGCGCATGCAGGTGCGCGAAGAGATGCTCAACGGCCACGAGATCTGCCATGGCGGGCTGATCTTCACGCTGGCGGATTCGACTTTCGCTTTCGCCTGCAACAGCCACAACAAAGTGACGGTGGCCGCGGGCTGCTCGATCGAATTCCTGAAACCCGGCAAGCTCGGCGACGTGCTCACCTGCGAAGGCGTCGAGCGCGTGCTGCAAGGCCGCCACGGCATCTACGACATGAAGGTCACCAACCAGCGCGGCGAGGTGGTCGCGATGTTCCGCGGCAAGAGCGCGCATGTGCAAGGCACCGTGATTCCCGAGGAAAACCCATGACGATGATCCATCGCCAGTTCGAGCTGGAGCCGATCGAGAAGGCGTCGGTGGACGAGCTGCGTGCCTTGCAGCTCAAACGCCTGAAGTCGACGCTTGCGCATGTGTATGCGAACTCGCCCGTGTACCGCAAGAAGTTCGATGCTGCAGGCGTTCACCCCGAGGATTGCCGCTCGCTCGCGGACCTTGCGAAGTTTCCATTCACCACGAAAGCCGACCTGCGCGACAACTACCCCTTCGGCATGTTCGCCGTCCCTCGCGAACAGTGCGTGCGCATCCACGCGTCCAGCGGCACGACAGGCAGGCCGACGGTGGTCGGCTACACGCAAAAGGACATCGACACCTGGGCGACGGTGATGGCGCGCAGCATTCGCGCGTCGGGCGCGATGCCGGGCGACCTCGTGCATGTGAGCTACGGCTACGGCCTTTTCACCGGCGGGCTCGGTGCACACTACGGCGCTGAGCGGCTGGGCCTCACCGTCGTGCCTTTCGGTGGCGGCCAGACCGAGCGCCAGGTGCAACTGATCAACGACTTCCGCCCCGACATCATCATGGTGACGCCGAGCTACATGCTTGCGATCGCGGATGAATTCGAGCGGCAGGGCATGAACCCGCGCGAGTCGAGCCTGCGCGTCGGCATCTTCGGCGCCGAGCCGTGGACCAACGACATGCGCAAGGCGATCGAGCAGCGCATGAACATGGATGCGGTCGACATCTACGGCCTGTCGGAAGTGATGGGGCCGGGCGTCGCCAACGAGTGCATAGAAACCAAGGATGGCCCGACGATCTGGGAAGACCACTACTACCCGGAGATCGTGCATCCGGAAACAGGGCAGCCGGTAGCAGACGGCGAACTGGGCGAGCTCGTTTTCACGAGCCTCACGAAAGAAGCGCTGCCCATCATTCGCTACCGCACGCGCGACCTCACGCGGCTCTTGCCGGGCACGGCGCGCACGATGCGGCGCATGGAAAAGATCACCGGCCGCAGCGACGACATGATGATCGTGCGCGGCGTGAACGTGTTTCCCACGCAGGTCGAGGAGCTGATCTGCAAGCGCGCCGAACTCGCGCCGCATTACCTGTGCGTGCTCACGCGCGAAGGAGCGCTGGACGAGCTGACCGTCGCAGTCGAAGTGCGCGCCGACATCCGAGTGGAAGACCACGCCGCGATTGCCGCCGCGCGCGAGCTGGAGCACGACATCAAGGCGTACATCGGCACGACGGCGAGGATCGAGCTCAAGCCACCCGGCGGCGTGGAGCGCAGCCTCGGCAAGGCCAGACGAGTCCTCGACAAGCGCAAGTTATAGTTTCGCCCGGCCCGAACGGGGCCGCTTTCGCAACCAAAGGCCACGAGCCCGACACGACATGAAAATCACCGCCGTTTCCGCGGTCGCCATCGGCGCGATCGCCGCCTCGCTCCTCTCACCTGCAATGGCGCAGCAGGCCAAGGACCCCGGCAAGCGCGTCGGCACGCGCGACGAGTTGCGCTACTGCATGAGCGCGAGCCCCGAGATCCAGGCGCGCCAGAAGGCGCTGCATGACCGCGGCGAAAAACTGGGAGAAGCCGCCAAGCAGCTCCAGGCCGAGACCGACGAGGTGAACGCCGAGCAGCAACGCGCCGAAAGCGACGACACGCTCACCGGCCCGCGCCGCGATCGCCTCGATCGCAAGGTCCGCGCTCAAGGCGCGAAAGTGAGGGAGGCGCGGGAGGCCGAGGCGAAGTTCGACGCCGACAAGGCCGCCTTCGACAAGGACCTCTCGGCCTGGCGCGAAAAGTGCGCCAACGTGCAGTTCATGCAGGACGACCTCGACGCCGTGAAAGGCGAGCAGCCCAAAAAGTAAGCCGCGAGGCAGTGGACTGCCCCGCGGCTTCAGGTGGTTGGGTTACAGGCGCTGGACGCCGCTGATCACGCCGACCAGCACGCCGTTCACGTAAAGCGCCCCTTCGGGCGCGCCGCCGTCGCGGTACATCGGGTGGAACTCCACCGTCTGCACGTTCGCTTCCAGCAGCTGTTCGGCGGCGGCCGCTGCTTCGGCCTGCGCGGCTTCAGCCAGGCGCTTGGCGCGGCCTTCGAGCATGTTGCTCGCGCTGCGCAGCACGGCGGCCAGCAGGTTCAGCAACGTGGCGGACCAGGGTGGGGCCGTTTCGCCCGGGCCCCAGGGCATCGTACGAGTCATCGCAATCTCCTATAGGCCAAAAACAATTCGGCCCGGGGTTTGTTGAACCGCCGGGCCGCGCAATACGCTTCGCAGTGAACTACCTAGCGAGGCGGGGGCGCGGCGCCCGGAGGGGTCGGTCGCATCGAAAGCGCAGCGGCCGGCGCAGTGGCGACCTTGGCGAGCTGGCGAATCGAGCGGATGTTGGACATGAATGGCGGCTGGGTTGATCGGAGGGCGTCATCGGCGGTGAGGCTGCCGACTTGCGCAAATGATAAAGGATTGATTATCTTGCGCAAGCTGTTTTTATCGTCAACCGCCCGCAGTGTTTCGCGGGCGCGACAAGGATGCTTTTCAAGGATGTGCAGCAGGGCGCCGCTACTTCTTGCGTTTGAGCGGCGCGACGCCTTGCTGCGAGCGTTGCCAGAGGCCCTTGCCGTCGTCCTCCGCGCCACCGGGCTTCTTCGATTTCGCGGCCGTCGCCGCAGCAGGCGAGCTCGCCTCGGAAGTGACAAGCACCTCCCCGAGCAGGTCGAGCAAGCGGGTACGTGCGCGCTCGGGGTGACGACGGTAGTAAGTGAGCACAAGCCCGACGATGAAGCGCTCGTCGTCGTCGCGCGGCGCATTGCTGTCGGCTGCGCCGGGCTCAGGAGCGTGCGAAACCGGCGCCGGCGCATACCCGGGCGCATACCCGGGCGCGGGCGCACCGCTGGCGTCGTGCGGCACGTCCATCCAGCCATGAGCCTTGTGCGAAAGCTGCTCGAACTGGCGCGCGAGCCGCTCGCCGATCTGCCGCGAGCGGCTCTTGATCTGGCTCCAGTAGCTGGGCTGGATCTGCAGGCGCTCGGCGAAACGGCGCTCGAGGCCCCTCAAGGTGGCCGCATCCGGATGCTTCACCGCCGCGCGCACGAATTCATCGAACAGGGCGAGGGCGTTGTCCAGGCGAATCGACGCGACGTCGCGCGGCTTGGAATGCATGAGGGTCGATGATAAAGCTTCGTTGAGCTGCTGACGAAGAACGTGCGCCGTGTTCAGCCCTGGCTGCGCCCCCTTGAGGGGGAGGCGCCGAAAGCGCTTCGGGGGTGGGCTATCTTTGCTCGATTTTGTCGACCAGGATGTCGACGTACGAATCGGGCGGCTGGGTGATGCGGATGCGCACGGGCAGGTATTGCAGCGCCGGCGCGAGCCAGATCTCCACGTAGATGTCGCCGCGCGCATCGTGGATCGGCCGCGGCTTGAGGTGAAACGCTTCCACGGCGCCGAGTTGGGGCGTGGTCAACATGTCGCGGCTGACGATGTCGTAGGTCCACAGGTCGACGCCACCTGGCCGCGCGAGCCAAACGCTCGTGTGGCCGCCTACGACGAGCTTTTCCTTTCCCGTCGAAAAGCGATGGCTCAACTCGACGAACTGGCTCGCGGTGTCTTGAACGCCAGGCGGTTTGTCGACGGTGCGTCCATCGTTCAGCACGACGTTTTCAGGCCCGAGCTGCACGATTCGCGTGCGATTGGGACGCGACTCCTGGTAGGCGCGCGGCGCGAGCGAATCGCCGGCCACATCGCCCTGACTGAGGAACTGCATGCCGATGATGCCCAGGTCGAGATCGACGCGAGCCTCGTAGCGATCGCCCTGGCGCAACCACTGCACACGCGCGCTGCCGGTGAGGGCGCCGCGATACCAGCCCGTGAGCCGGTACGACAGCCGCGTGTCGGCCGGCCAGGTGTCGAGACTCGGACTTGCACCCGACGCCGCCGAAGCGGGAGCCGACGCCGGTGCAGATGCAGATGCAGATGCAGCAACGGTGGGTTCGGGTGCGGAAGCGGCTGCAGCGGGCGGCATCGTTTCGCTCGGCACTTGCGGTGCAGCCGCCGAAGCCGCGGACACCGCAGCCAGCCTGGTCGATTTCCTCGCGCGTCTCGGCGGCGTTGCTTCGATGGGGGGCGGCGCCTCGGGCTTGAGCAGGCGCGTGAACATCGGCGTCGTCATCGGCCGGATGAAGACCATCGCCTCGAGCGCGTTGCCAAGGAAGTGCAGCGCCAACGCGTGCAGCGCGATCACCATCGCGACGAGGCCCGCGAAGCGGAATGCGGGCCGGGCTTTCAGCTGCGCGCGGCGAGCCACAGTTGCGCCTGCGCAGCTTCGCGCAGCAGCAGCCGCCACGTCGTCGCGGCAGGCAACGCGAGTTCCAGCCGGAGCAGCCGCCGGTCGCGCGCGACGATCGCCGTCAGCTTGCGATGGCCGTCTGCATAGAGCTGCAGATCGTCGACCTTCGCAAGACGCCAGCCGCCGTCCGGGGTTTCGATCCCGAGCCACTCGTCGTTCGCGGCCATGCCAGCGGCTTCGGCCGGTCCACCGCGAAGCACGTTCTTCAGCACGATCACGCCGTTCGATTCGCCGGCTCGAATGCCCAGGCGCTGCTGCCACTGCGCGGGCTCCTGCGCGACGTGGATGCCTTGCGTGCGCAGCAGTTCCTGCAAGGGAAGTTCCTTCGTGCCGTGAACCCATCCGGCGATCTCACGCGTGAAGGTGCGCCCTGAGAGATCTTTGAGCACGGCCGCGAAATCGCCTTCGGTCATCGGACCGGCCATGCAGCGCGCCCACAGCGCACGCATCACGTCGTCGAGCGTCGTGTGACCTTCCGATCGCAGCGTGAGATCGAAGCACAGCGCGACGAGCGCTCCCTTCGTGTAATAGCTGATCGTCGCGTTGGGTGTGTTCTCGTCGGTGCGGTAGTACTTCACCCACGCGTCGAAGCTCGCCTGCGCCACCGATTGCACCTCGCGGCCGGGCGCCTGCAGCACCTGGTTCGCCGTCTTGTTCAGCAGCTTGACGTAAGTGGCGTCGTCGATGACGCCCGCGCGGCGCAGCAGCAGGTCGTCGTAATAGCTCGTGAAGCCTTCGAAGAACCACAAAAGCTGCGTGTAGTTCTCGCGCGTGTAGTCGTAGCGCGCGAACTCGGCGGGCCTCAGGCGCTTGACGTTCCAGGTGTGGAAGTATTCGTGGCTGATGAGGCCGAGCAGCGTGACGTAGCCGTCGCTCTGGCGCGCCTCGCCCACGCGGGGCAGGTCGCGGCGCGACGCGATGAGCGCCGTCGAATTGCGATGCTCGAGCCCGCCGTAGCCGTCGTCCACGGCGTTGAGCATGAAGAGGTAGTACTTGAACGGCGGCTTCCTGCGGTCGTGCCAGAAGCGGATCGCCGTCTCGCAGATCTTCTGCATGTCGGCGATCAACCGGTCACCGTCGAAAGAGCCGGCCACGCCTGCGACCACGATGCGATGCGGCACACCGCAAGCCTTGAACTCGGCGTCCCAGAAATCGCCGATCTCCACGGGGCAATCGGCGAGCTCGTCGTAGTCGGTGGCGAGGTACACGCCGAAGCCGCGCTTGTTGATGCGATACGCCGCAAGGCCCGAAGCCGCCTTCCATTGCGGCTTGGCATCGACCGGCACAAGATCGAGCGAGTGCACGAGATGCTCCTGTTCGTGCACGCGCAGGCACAGGCTCGTCGCATTGAAAAAGCCGCGCTGCGCATCGAGCCACGCCGTGCGCACGGAGTTGTCGAAGGCATAGACCTCGTACGTGAGAACGAGCGGGCTGCTTGGCACGCAGTCGACTTCCCATGTGCACTTGTCGAGCTGCCGCGCCGCGATGGCCTTGCCGTCCTGCTTCGCCGCAAGCTTCTGCAGGTTTTTCGAGAATTCGCGAACCAGGTAGCTGCCCGGGATCCACACCGGCAGCGACACCTGCTGCTGCGCCGCGGGCTGGGCAATTGCGAGCGTCACGCGATACAGGTGCGCATGCAGGTCCGCGGCCTCGACGCGGTAATGCACGCTCGCCACGCGCGGAACCGCCACAGTCATTTGGCCTGCGCGGCCTGCGCGAGCAGCTTCTCGACTTCAGGCGAGGGCAGGGCGCCCGGCACGCGCTTGCCGTCCTCGAGAATCATCGTGGGCGTTCCGGCAATCTTGTACTTCTTGCCGAATTCGACGTTGCGATTGACGGCCGCGACGTCGCATTTCGCCTCGGCCGCGGGCTTTTGCCGCACCATCCAGTCGAGCCATGCGCCGCCGCGGTCCTTCGCGCACCACAGGTTGCGCGACTTGTCGGTCGAATCGGCCCCGAGGATCGGGTAGAGGAACATGTAGATCGTCACGTCGCTGATCTTTTGCAGGTCCTGCTCGAAGCGCTTGCAGTAAGGGCAGTTCGGGTCTTCGAAGATCGCGACGCGGCGTTTGCCGTTGCCTCGCGTGATCACGAAAGCGTCCTTCAGCGGGAGCTGGTCGAAGGGAATCGCGAGCAGCTTGTTCTGGCGTTCTTCGGTGAGATTGCGTTTTTGCCTCGGATCGATCATCTCGCCCTGGAGGACGTAGTTGCCGCCCACGTCCGTGTAGAACAGGTCCAGGCCGACGCGCACTTCGAAGACGCCGGGCATGGGTGTCTTGCTCACCTCGTCGATCTTCCCGATGCCGGGCAGGTGCTCGGTGAGGTTCTTCTTGATCTTGTCGAGGTCCTGCGCGCCGGCAAAGGGCACCAGCGCGAAGAAAAAGGCCAGCGCCGCAGCGGCATGTCGAATCGGTTTCATCGTTTCAAACTCGCTTCCTAAAGTCGGCCCATCGCCTGCCGCACGAACCAGTTCTTGACGGGACCGGCACGATCCACGCCTGTCAGTCCCCAATTGCGCAAAGCGGCCCACGCACCATCGCCCCGCGCGAAAAGTTGCTGCAAGCCGTCCGTCATCGCACCCATCGCGAGCACGTCGCCCTTGCGCGCGCGCTCGTAACGGCGCAGCAGCCGCGCATCGCCGATGCTGCGCCAGGATTCGCGCCCATGCAGCACCTCGGCCAATTCACCCGCGTCGGCCAAGCCCAAATTCAGCCCCTGTCCTGCGAGCGGATGGACGTTGTGCGCCGCATCGCCGGCCAGCACCCAGCCGGGACCGCACCAGCGATCGGCCAGTGCCATCTGCAATGGCCACGATGCCCTTTCGCTTGCGAGCGTCATCTTGCCCAGCGCGCCATGGCATGCCTGCTCCACCTGCGCGCAGAACTGCGTCGCTTCTTGGGAGAGTAGCGCGGAGGTGCGCTGTTCCATCACCGACCAGACGAGCGCGACCTGCGAGCCGCCCAGCGGCAGCAGCGCCAGGATTTCGCCGTTGGCGAACCATTGCCGCGCGACGTTTGCGTTCGGCATTTCGCAGTCGAGCCGCGCGGCGATCGCGTGATGCGGGTAAGGCGTCACCGAGAACTGCACGCCGAATTCGCAGCGGGTCGCGCTCGCGCGGCCTTCGCTCACGATGGTGAGCGAAGCCTGCTGCGGGGCGTCGATCCACTCGACCTGCGGCGCGTAGCGCAGTGCGTCTTCCAGGCGATCGAGCAACGCGGGAACATCGACGATCCAGGCCAGTGCGGACGCTGCCTGCTCCTGCGCGCGAAAGACGAGCTCGCCGCCTTCGTCGCCGTGGACTTCCATGCGAACGACCGGCGTGGCGTGCTGCTCGTCGGGCCAACCTCGCACACGTTCGAGGAGGGCTTTCGATGCGGCGTTCAGCGCATAGGCGCGCACGTCGCTGGTGGCGCCCGTGCCGCGCTGCGGATTGCGCACGAGCCCCACGCGCAGCCGCTCGCGCGCGAGAAGAAGCGCGAGCGTGCGGCCGACGATGCCGGCGCCACGGATGCAGACATCGAGGGCCATGAAACAAGCCATTGTAGGAGCGGGGCACAATCGTCCCTCATGAGCAGCACCGAACCCGAAATCCGCACGAAGATCGCGCGCCTCTTCGTCTATCCCGTGAAATCCTGCGCGGGGGTCGAACTGACGGAAGTGCTTCTCACCGAAACCGGTTTCGACCTGGATCGCGCGTGGATGGTGGTGGACGACAAGAACGAATTTCTCAGCCAGCGCGACGAGCCGCGCATGGCGCTCGTCAAGGTGCAATTGAAAAGCGACGAAGTGGTGCTGCGTGCGCCCGGCATGCTCGCGCTGCATCTTGCGATCGAGTCCGTCGATTCGCCGCGCCGCGTGCGTGTGTGGAACGACGATGTCGATGCGTGGGACATGGGCGCCGTCGCCGCGCAATGGTTCACCGATTTCCTGCATCGGCCGTGCCGCCTCGTGCGCTTCGATCCCGAGGTGAAGCGCACTTGCGACATGAAGTGGACCGGTGGTGTGCAAGCGCTCAACCAGTTCAGCGACGGCTTTCCGCTGCTCGTGACGAGCGAAGGATCGATCAACGAGCTCAATCGGCGACTGCGCGAAGCGGGCCATGCGCCCGTGGGCATCGAGCGCTTCCGCCCGAACATCGTGCTGGCCGGGCTCGACGCGAATGACGAGGACAGGCTCGACGTCCTGCGCATCGCGGCCGGCCAGGAGGTGCAGCTCAAGCCGGTGAAGCCGTGCACTCGCTGCACGATTCCGGATGTCGATCCCGCGACGGGCACATCATCGCCCGAAGTGAACGCGGCGCTGCGCGCCTATCGCAGCAACGCCGCGATGAATGGCGCGATCACTTTCGCGATGAACGCGATCGTGCTGCAAGGATTCGACGCGACGCTGCGCGTCGGCCAGGACGTCACGGCGAACTGGCGCTTCGATTGATCGGAACGACCGTGGAAGACTCGGCCGGCGACGGGCCGCTCTCGGTGTCGATCAGCGCGGAGTCGTAAACCGCCGCAGGCTGCGTGTCCGGGCCTTCGAGGAATCGGATTGGCCTGCGCGTGCGCGGCGACATGCCCGCGAGCAACTCATGCAGCGCCGCCGCCAGTTCGTTGGGCTCGCCCATGCGCTCGTCGAGCAGCACCGCGCCGATGTGGAACTGCAGCGTCACCTCGGGCTTGAGTCCCTTGAGCGGCATCAGGCCCGCAGCGATGAGGCGCGCGGCGCGATCGGTCACGGCGATGCGCGAGGCGACGCCTTCGATGATCAGGCCGAAGCGGGCCTCGCCGATGCGGCTCACGGTGTCGACATCGCGCAGCAGGCGGCGCAGCTTGATGACGCTTCGCAGCAGGCTCTGCTCGGCCGCCGCCGTGCCGAACTGCGCCTTGATGGCCGCGTAGTTCACGAGATCGATGAAGACGATCGCGGCGTTGTCCGGGTCGCGCTTGTAGCGCGCGATCACCTGGCGCAGCCGGTCGTGGAAAAGGTGCGCGGCGAGCAGGCCCGTGAGTGCGTCCTGGGTGGACAGCGCGAGCTCGCGAATCTCCGCGCCGTGGCGCTCGCGCGAACGGATGCTCAATGCGACGAGCAGCAGCGGCACCTCGATCGCCTGCGCGACGACGACCGCGTACTGCGTGCCGAACGACACGGGCAGCCAGCCCGCGAGGCGCGCCATCGCCAGCAGCACGGCGAAGGTGAACGGCGCATAGGCGGCGAGCACCCACGTGCCGACCTGGTCCGCCCGCCGCCATGCGTCGAAACCGATCCAGATGTTGATCACCATCGCGGCGACCATGTACGCGCCCAGGATCGCGATACCAAGCCCTTTCCCGACAAGCGGGAGCAACACGGCCAGCACGATGCCCGCGATGCCCGCGCCGAGCACCAGCTTGTCGAGCAGGTGGTGCCGCCCCGAGATGCCGATCAGGTTGCGTACGAACAGAATCGTCGCCGCGCCGGTCAGCAGCGCGAGCATCGCTTGCGGGGCATCGGCGAGCGCGCCGAACCATGGCCACAGCAGGTGCGCGGCCACACCCGTGTACGCGCCCACGCCCAGCGCCGTGACGAGCGCATAACCGGCGTACCAGGCATACGCACCGTCGCGATACACGATCGCTTGCGCGATGCAGGCGATGATGAGCAGGAGCAGCGCGCCGAAAGCAAGGCCGAGCCCGAGGTATTCCAGCTGCACGCGCTCGTCGAACGCCGACTCGCTGAGGACCTGCGCGGGGAAGTTCGCCGGTGAAAAATGCCTGATGCGCGCGTAGATGTCTTTCGGCTGGCCGGGCGGCAAGTCAAGACGGAAATGCGGATAGCGGCCGGGCTCGTTCCAGTTCGCGACCGCGATCGTGTCGCCGGCGGTTTGCGCCATCCATTGACCGCGTTCGTTCTGCTGGTAGACGGTGACCGCATCGAGCGTGGGCATCGGAAAGACAAGCTCCCAGCCCGACTCGACGCCGCGCGGCCGCACGAGCCTCAGCCGTATCCACAGATGGCCCTGCTCGCCCATCGAACGAATCTTGTCCGCCTGGCCGGGCTGGAACATTGCACCCGCAGTGCCTTGGGCGATTTGTTCGATCGTCGCCGTGCCGCGTGCATCGAACCATTCCGTCCCGACTTCATGGGCGTCGAGCTGCAGTTGCCTGTCGCCGAGCGAAACCGCGGGACGCGCCGGTGCTGTTGCCGCGGCTGCGCAGCAGGCTGTGCCGAGCGCGATCACGAAAGCGAAACACGCTGCCACGACACGCCAAGGGCTTGGCATACACTTTCCGGTTTGTCTGTGGGACGCGGTCATGAGCCTGAAGTGCGGGATTGTAGGTTTGCCGAACGTGGGGAAATCCACGCTGTTCAACGCCTTGACGAAGGCCGGCATCGCGGCGGAAAACTACCCCTTCTGCACGATCGAGCCCAATGTGGGCATCGTGGAGCTCCCCGATCCTCGGCTCGACCAGCTGGCTGCCATCGTCAAGCCTGAACGCATCGTGCCAGCCATCGTCGAGTTTGTCGACATCGCAGGTCTGGTGGCCGGCGCGAGCAAGGGCGAGGGCCTGGGCAACCAGTTTCTCGCTCACATTCGCGAGACCGATGCGGTGGTCAACGTCGCGCGCTGCTTTGACGACGCGAACGTCATCCACGTCGCCGGACGCGTCGACCCGGTGTCCGACATCGAGGTGATCCAGACCGAGCTTTGCCTCGCGGACCTGGGCACCGTGGACAAAAGCCTCGCTCGCTATTCGAAGGCCGCGAAGTCGGGCAACGACAAGGAAGCCGCAAAACTCGTGCAGGTGCTCACGAAGGCGCAGGCGCATTTGAATGAAGGCAAGCCCGTGCGCACACTCGGCTTGAACGACGAAGAGCGCGCGCTTCTCAAGCAACTTTTCCTCATCACCGCCAAGCCTGCGATGTTCGTGGGCAATGTCGACGAGAACGGCTTCAAGAACAACCCGCACCTGGACAGGCTGCGCGAGTACGCGCAGAAGCAGGGCGCACCGGTGGTTGCGATCTGCGCGAAGCTCGAATCGGAAATGGCCGACATGAGCGAGGACGACAAGAAGATGTTCCTTGCGGAGATCGGCCAGGAAGAGCCGGGCCTCAATCGCCTGATCCGCGCGGCGTTCACGTTGCTTGGCTTGCAGACTTACTTCACCGCGGGTGTGAAGGAAGTGCGCGCGTGGACCATCCACGTCGGCGACACGGCGCCGCAGGCGGCGGGCGTGATCCACACCGATTTCGAACGCGGCTTCATCCGCGCGCAGACGATCGCGTTCGACGACTTCATCGCGTGCAAGGGCGAGCAAGGCGCGAAGGACGCGGGCAAGATGCGAAGCGAAGGCAAGGAATACGTCGTGAAGGATGGCGACGTGATGAACTTCCTCTTCAACGTCTGACAAGATCATGATCAAGCAGGCGGAAATACGTAGATCAAGGCAAGCGTGTAGATCAAATATCTGATGAATTTGCCGATCGCCATGTACGCGGTGCACGGCCAGAACGGCAAGCGCAGCCATCCCGCCACCGCGCAGAGCGGATCGCCGATCACCGGCATCCACGCCAGCAGGCACGCCTTCGGCCCCATTCTTTCAAGCCATGCGAGCGCTTTCGCGTGCCACTTGGACTTCGCGTACTTGTCGACGATGTGGTGCGCTTCCCATCCCATCCACCAGTCGACCACCCCGCCGAGCGTGTTGCCCGCGGTCGCAACGAGGATGGCGCTCCACATCAATTCGGGATTGAGGCGCAAGAAGCCATAGAGCGCAGGCTCCGATGCCACGGGCAACAACGTTGCCGATATGAACGATGCGATGAACAGCGTCGCCAGGCCGTAGCGCGGCAGCGTCAGCAGGTTCAGGATCGGTTGAAGCCACTCCATCTGACGCCGATTATCGAAGAGCCTTTTTCATTTCAGCCCATGGGACGGCGGGCGCATACAATCGTGCCTCATTTTTCAGCAGCACCTCCCGCACGCCCCATGAACATCGGCCCGCATCCATTGACGAACAACCTGTTCGTCGCGCCGATGGCAGGCGTCACCGATCGACCGTTTCGGATGTTGTGCCGCGCATTGGGCGCGGGCTACGCGGTGAGTGAAATGGTCACTTCCCGCAAGGATCTGTGGGCGAGCCTGAAGACGTCTCGCCGCGCGAACCACGAGGGCGAACCCGGCCCGATCGCCGTGCAGATCGCGGGCACCGATGCGCCGATGATGGCCGAGGCGGCTGCGTACAACATCGATCGCGGCGCGCAGATCATCGACATCAACATGGGTTGCCCGGCCAAGAAGGTCTGCAACAAATGGGCAGGCTCCGCGCTGATGCAGGACGAGCCGCTCGCCGTTGCCATCGCGCGCGCAGTGGTTGCGGCATGCGAGCCGCATGGTGTGCCGGTCACGCTCAAGATGCGCACGGGCTGGTGCGCGTCGCACAAGAATGCGGTGACGCTCGCGCGCGCATTCGAGGATGCGGGCGTGCGCATGCTCACCGTGCACGGCCGCACGCGCGAGCAGGGCTACAGCGGTTGCGCGGAATACGACACGATCTCAGCGGTGAAATCCGCAGTGCGCATCCCGGTTGTCGCGAACGGCGACATCACGACGCCCGAAAAAGCGCGCGACGTGCTCGCATACACGAAGGCCGACGCGATCATGATCGGCCGCGCGGCGCAGGGCAGGCCGTGGATTTTCCGCGAGGTCGCGCACTTCCTCGAAACAGGCACGCACCTCGCGCCGCCGCTCATCGGCGAAGTGAAGCGCCTGCTGCTCGATCACTTGCAGGATCACTACGGGCTGTACGGCGAATTCACCGGCGTGCGCAGCGCACGCAAGCACATCGGCTGGTATGTGCATCGACTGCCAGGCGCGGCGGACTTCCGCGCCCGGATGAATACGATCGAGGACTGCACTGCGCAACTTGCGGCGGTGTCGGAATACTTCGACGAACTGGCGCAACGCGGCGACCGCATGCCCGCGCTGCAGCCGAGAGACAAC
Organism: Ramlibacter sp.; assembly: GCA_035492155.1. Lineage (GTDB taxonomy): Bacteria > Pseudomonadota > Gammaproteobacteria > Burkholderiales > Burkholderiaceae_C > Ramlibacter. The sequence goes on from DATJJL010000020.1 coordinate 21,345, forward strand.
GAAAAAGAGGTGGTGGAGACAGTGCAATGAGCAAGAAGCAGATCGAGGAATGCGTGCGCGCGAGCCTGGAGGGCTACTTCAAGGACCTGCGCGGGACCGAACCCGATGGTATGTACGAAATGCTGGTGAAGGTGGTGGAAAAGCCGCTGCTGGAAGTGGTGATGGCGAAGGCGGACCACAACCAGTCCCGGGCCGCCGAGTGGCTGGGCCTGAATCGCAACACGCTGCGCAAGAAACTGGTGGAACACCGGATCATTAAATAAATGAATTTGCGAACAAGACAATGAACGCTCTCATCTCCGTTTCAGACAAGACCGGCATCGTCGAACTCGCGCAGGCGCTCGACGCGCTGGGCATCAAACTCGTTTCGACCGGCGGCACCGCGAAGCTGCTCGCCGACAAGGGGCTTTCCGTCACGGAAGTCGCACAGCTCACGGGCTTTCCGGAAATGCTCGACGGCCGCGTGAAGACGCTGCACCCGAAAGTGCACGGCGGCTTGCTCGCCCGGCGCGACGTGCCTGCGCACGTGCAGGCACTGAAGGACCACGACATCGCAACGATCGACCTGCTTGTCGTCAACCTGTATCCCTTCGAGCAGACGATTGCCAAGCCCGGCTGCACGCTGGAAGACGCCAGCGAGAACATCGACATCGGCGGGCCGGCGATGGTGCGATCGGCAGCGAAGAACTGGAAGGATGTCGGCGTGCTCACCGACGCTTCGCAATACAGCGCGGTGATCGACGAGCTGAAGGCGCACGGCAAGCTCTCGGACAAGACACGATTCGCACTGGCCGTCGCGGCGTTCAACCGAATCAGCGATTACGACGGTGCCATCAGCGACTACCTGTCGTCGATCCAGGAAGACGGTTCGCGCAATGCGTTCCCCTCGCACGCGAACGGCCGCTTCGTGAAGCTGCAGGACCTTCGCTACGGAGAGAACCCGCACCAGCAGGCGGCGTTCTATCGCGATCTCTATCCGGCGCCCGGCTCGCTCGTCACGGGCGTGCAGCTCGAAGGCAAGGAGCTCTCGTACAACAACATCGCCGATGCGGACGCGGCCTGGGAATGCGTCAAGAGCTTCGACGTGCCCGCGTGCGTGATCGTCAAGCACGCCAATCCGTGCGGCGTGGCAGTGGGCAAGGATTCGCTCGAGGCTTATTCGAAAGCGTTCAAGACGGATTCGACGTCGGCATTCGGCGGCATCCTCGCGTTCAACCGCACGTTCGACGCCTCGGTGGCCAACGAGGTGATCAAGCAATTCGCCGAGGTCATCCTCGCGCCTGACTTCACGCCCGAAGCGCTGGCTATCTACAAAGGCCGTCCGAACGTGCGCCTGATGCAGATCGCGCTGCCGCCCGGTGGCAAGACAGATTGGGACAACGGCCGCAACCTGATGGACGTCAAACGCGTCGGCTCGGGCCTGCTGATGCAGACCGCCGACAACCACGAACTGAATCTTGCCGACCTGAAAGTCGTCACCAGGAAGCAACCGACGCAGGAAGAATTGCAGGATCTGCTTTTCGCGTGGAAGGTCGCGAAGTTCGTGAAGTCGAATGCGATCGTCTTCTGCAAGGGCGGCATGACGATGGGTGTCGGCGCGGGGCAAATGAGCCGGCTCGACTCCGCACGCATCGCCAGCATCAAGGCGCAGCACGCGGGCCTGTCGCTGCAGGGCACGGCCGTGGCAAGCGACGCGTTCTTCCCGTTCCGCGACGGGCTCGATGTGGTGGTCGACGCCGGTGCCACCTGCGTCATCCAGCCGGGCGGCTCGATGCGCGATCAGGAGGTGATCGCCGCCGCCGACGAACGCGGCGTCGCGATGGTTTTCTCAGGCGTTCGCCACTTCAGGCACTGAGAGAACGGCTAGAACGCGCGAAATGCTTCGCGCGCCGCCGCAATCGTCTGTTCGATGTCGGCGTCGCTGTGCGCGGCGCTTACAAATCCGGCTTCGTAAAGCGCCGGCGCGATGTAGACGCCGCGGTCCAGCAGGCCGTGGAAAAGCAGGTTGAAGCGCTGTGAATCGCTCTTCATGACCTGCGAATAGTTCTGGGGCAGGTCCGGCAAAAGGAAGAAGCCGAACATCCCGCCCTCGCAATCGCCGCTGAAAGCCACACCGGATTGCTTGGCCATTGCCTTCAGGCCGTCCACGAGCGTTGCTGTTTTGGCCGCGAGAGTGTCGAAAAATCCTGCGCGGGCGATTTGTTGCAAAGTCGCAAGGCCGCATGCCGTGGCGACCGGATTTCCGGACAGAGTGCCTGCCTGATACACGGGGCCAAGCGGTGCGAGCTGCTCCATGATCGCGCGCGGACCGCCGAATGCCGCAAGCGGCATGCCGCCGCCGATCACCTTCCCCATCACCGTGAGGTCGGGCGCGAAGCCGGGAATCGCTTTCGCATAAACGCTTTGCGCGCCGCCGAGGGCAACGCGGAAACCGGTCATCACTTCATCGAGCACCAGCAACGCGCCGTGCTGCTTCGTGAGTTCGCGGCAGCGCTTCATGAAGGGCAGCGAGGCGCGCACGAAATTCATGTTGCCGGCGATCGGCTCGATGACGATGCAGGCAATGTCGCCGCCGTGCAGCGAGAAGGCTTCCTCGAGCTGCTGCACGTTGTTGTACTCCAGCACCATCGTGTGCTGCACGACTTCCGGCGGGACACCGGCGCTGGTGGGGTTGCCGAAGGTCGCCAGGCCCGAGCCGGCTTTGACGAGCAGCGCATCCGCGTGGCCGTGATAACAGCCTTCGAACTTGATGATCCTGCTGCGGCCCGTTGCGCCGCGCGCAAGGCGGATGGCGCTCATCGCCGCTTCGGTGCCGGAGCTCACGAGCCGCACCATCTCGACCGACGGCACATGCTTCGCGATTTCCTCGGCAAGCTCGATCTCTCGTTCCGTCGGTGCGCCAAAAGACAGGCCGTCGCGCGCGGCTTTCTGCACGGCCTCGAGGATTTCGGGATGGCCGTGGCCCAGGATCATCGGGCCCCATGATCCGATGTAGTCGATGTATCGCGTGCCGTTGGCGTCCCACAGGTAGGCGCCTTGCGCGCGTGCGATGAAGCGCGGCGTGCCGCCGACGGCGCGGAACGCGCGCACGGGCGAGTTCACGCCGCCGGGGATCAGCGCCTTCGCGCGATCGAAAAGTTCCTGGTTGCGGTCAGTGCTTGGTTTCATTGGCGGGCATGTCCAGGACTTGCAGGGCCTGGGCTTCTTCCTTGGTGAGTTCGCCCGCGTCCTCGCCTTCCGCCTGCGCCCAGAAGAGGCGATCGGGCACGACATTGCCCATGCCGGGGCGGAAGCCCGCGTCGAGGCAACGGTCGAGATAGGAGAGCGCTTCGGTGGCTGAGGCGGCGAGGTCCGCGCCACTCGCGATGAGCGCGGCCAGCGCGGCCGACAGCGTGTCGCCGGCGCCGGAGAAGACGGCTTCGAAACGTTCGAACTTTTCGCTCGCGAGGACGGCCTGCGGCGTGGCGAGCACGTTGTCGATGTATTGCTCGGGCAACGGAATGCCTGAGACCAACGTATATGGAACGCCCATCTCTGCCGCGGCCTTGGCGATGTCGCGTGCGCCGGGCGCTTTCTCACCGCTCCAGTCGGGGAGCAACCAGCGCCATAACGTGCTGTGGTTTCCCACCAACACGGTTGTCTGAGGAAGCATCAACTCGCGAAATGCATCGAGGTACAGATCGATCTGCGCTTCGTCCCACCAGGCGAGGTTCGGCATGTACGCGATGACGGGAAGCTCCGCGTAATCCGCCGCGATTTCCGCGATCACGCTGATCGCTTCGGGTGTGCCGACAAACCCCACCTTGATGACTTGCGCGGACACGTCCTCGAGGATTGCCCGCGCCTGTTCGGCGATCGCCTCCTCGTCCAGCGCGAAATGCGCGAACACTTCGGCGGAGTCGCGCGCGTAGGCCCCTGTTACGACCGGCAGGGCATGCGCGCCGACGGATGCGATCGCCGTGATGTCGGCTGCGATCCCGCCGGCGCCGCTCGGGTCGCCGGCGTTGAACACGATCACGCATGCGGGATCGGTGTCGGCGGCGCCTTGCGCGTCGTTGTCGTTCTCGTGCGAGGGATTGGGGTTTGTCATAGGGCGCTGAGTGTTTCGCGCGGCTCGTTCAGCTCTTGCGAAGGCCCTCGATACAATCGTTGCATTCTATTCGAAGGCCCTTTAAGCTGTGACCGAGACGAGCACGAAAACCTGGATGTGTCTGATTTGCGGGTGGATCTACGACGAAGCCGCCGGAGCCCCTGATCATGGCATCGCCCCCGGAACGCCGTGGTCCGAAGTTCCCATGAACTGGACCTGCCCCGAATGCGGTGCCCGCAAGGAA
>DATJJL010000021.1:0-15016 GCA_035492155.1 Ramlibacter sp.
GGCAACGAGAAGGCGGGCCAAATCCAGGAATACCTGGACAAGTACCACGGCGAAGGCATCCAACACATCGCGCTTGGCTCGACGAACCTGTACGACACGGTCGATTCGCTGCAGATGGCCGGCGTGAAGCTGCTTTCGACCAGCGAGACGTATTACGAGCTGCTGCCCAAGCGAATCCCGAACGTGCGCGAAGACATCGAGGAGCTGAAGCAGCGCAACATCCTCGTGGACGGCAATGCGGACGAACTGCTTCTGCAGATCTTCAGCGAGAACCAGCTGGGCCCGATCTTCTTCGAGTTCATCCAGCGAAAGGGCAACGAAGGCTTTGGCGAAGGCAACTTCAAGGCGCTGTTCGAAACGATGGAGCTCGATCAGATGCGGCGAGGCGTGCTTGTTTCCAAACCCTGACGCAACGCGGCAAATTCACCACAGCGAGGTAGCGCGCCAACTGTCCCCCCCATACACTGGGCTTGTAACGCTCGGTTACGTCAACTAGACGGAGGTATGAGGATGGGGATGTTCATGCAGGAGCACGACGTCTACGTGGGGACGATGCTCGACGAATTGAACCTGCGTTTTGCGCCCTCGCACAGCGCGAAAGAACAGCACGGCGGCATCGACGAGATGGTGCAGCTCCAGAAGGAGTTCGGCCTTTTCAAGGAAGGCCGCTCGTTCGAAACCAGCGCCCGGTCCTTGCACCTCGGAGGAGCTGCGAACCACGAGGTGAAGAACCGCTTTTTCAGCTATCTCAAACACCTGCGCCGCGAAGCTTCGAACGTGAAGGGACTCAACGGCGACCAGGCGATCGTGCGCGCTATCGTTCGCAATCTCGAGTCCAAGAAGCCGCTGCCCGTTTACTTCGGTCACCACGACATGCGCGGCGACGGCGACGCGAAGGGCGTGATCGTCAAGGACAAGGGCCGCCCGCTCTACTACATGAGCAAGGACTACCTGTGGATCTCGTTCCCCGGCCAGCCCGTGCCCGACGGCAAGAAGGCCAAATCGTCCAAGAAGAAGAAATAGCGGGACTGCACCGCCGGATCGAGCGCTATTACGGCGCGAAGGTCCGCCAGCACGGTGCAACGCCCGAGGGCGTGGACTGGACGTGCTCGCTGACGCAGGAACTGCGGTTCGTGCAGCTTTTGCGCGTGTGCGATTGGGACCACCCGTTTTCGCTCGACGATCTCGGTTGCGGCTGGGGCGCGCTTCGAGGATTCATCTCGAAGCGGCATCGCGGCAAGAAGGTCGATTACCTCGGGATCGACCTGTCCGCGGACATGATCTCCTTCGCGAACGCAATGTGGAAGAACAAGCGCGCGACGGAGTTTCGCGTCGGCAGCAGCAGCCCACGCGTAGCCGACTATGCGATCGCGAGCGGCCTCTTCAACGTTCGCATCGACGAGCCGGCTGCACTGTGGGAGGAGTTCATCGCGCAGACGCTACGCTCGATGGCGCAGTCCACCCGCATCGGCTTCGCGGCAAATTTCCTCGCAACGCTCCCGGATGGCATGGCCGGCGCGCGGCAGCTCTATCGGACCGGCGCCGATCCGTGGATGAGACTTTGCGAACATGAACTGGGAATGCGCGTGACGCTGCTCGACCGCTATGGCATGCGCGAATTCACGCTGCTCGCGCGGCACTGAGCGCGAGCGCTTCGTCCAGCGCGCCGCGCAAGATCGCGGCGCCGGTTTGTTCGATCAACTCGCGAGCCCGTTCGATATCTTCGTGCACCTGCGCGCTGTCGTCGCCCAGCATCCGCGCCGCGGCTGCACGCGCGATGAGCGCACGGCACTCGGCGATGCGCGTCGTCCGCTTTCGCGCAAGCTCGATCGCTTCGCCTGCATGGGCATGCGCCTGCGCGTAATCGCCGATGCGCAACTGGCACTCGGCCATGCCGGCGAGCAGCTCGGTCTCGTATTCCATGGCCACGGTGCTCTTGCGAACGATCTCCAGGCCCTGGCGAAAAGCGGCGAGAGCCGCGCCATGTTCGCCCTTCAATGCGAGTGCCAACGCGCGGTAGCCATGCGCGAACGTTGCAACATAAGGCGCACCGCCCAGCTTCTCGACGCTTCTGGCCGCCTGCTCCGCATGAAGTTCCGCCATGGCGGGATCGTTGGTCGCTTGCGCCAGCTCGATGTAGGCGAAGTTCCGCATGCCCGGCAGCGGAACATGCGCCGACGACTTTTCGCGATGCAATGCCTCTTCCAGGCATGCTGCTGCTTCATGCGCGCGGCCCATGCGCGTGAGCAGCCGCGCGCGCATATTGAGCACCCAGATTTCGATGCTGAAGCCGATGAACTCGCGGTCGAAAGGATCGATGCGATCCATGCCCGCGCGTGCGACATCGTTCGCGGCGAGCGCCTCTTTAAGCAAGCCCGCCCATCCGTAGGCCTGGCAAAGCGACGCATGGACGACGGCGTTGCGGCCGATATCCCGGTCGATATCGATGTAGAGAAGCGCTCGCCTGACGCAGTCGACGTAGCCGTCCGCCGGCCCGCCGCTTGCCACCAGCATGCGTCCTTCAATGTTGAGCAGCCATGGCACGAGCCGGTCGTCGCCACCTTTGGCGAACTGCAGCGCTTCGTCGATGAGCGGTTTGGTCTCCGCGAGCGTCATGCCTTCGCGCCAACCCAGGACCGCGATCTTCGCGCCGGCCGTCGCGCGGCGCCGGTCGACGTCGGGCGTGCTTTCCGCCTTCTCGAGAAGCGAGCGCACCTTCCACCAATGCCGGATCGCCTGCGCTGCAAGCGTGGAGCCGAGCCATGTCGCTGAACGCGCGTAGTAGCGCGCCGCCGGATCGTGATGCTCCGCCTGTTCGAAGTGGTAGGCAATCAGGTTCGCGTATTCGTCGATCTGGTCGTGGTAGTAAAGCTCCATCGCGGCAGCGACATTCGCATGTACCGCGCCGCGGCGAATGCGGAACTGCGTGCCGTAGGCGACTTCCTGGATCAGCGGATGCCGGAACGCGAACCTGCGCCCACCTTCGGCAGGCTGCGGCACGATCAGCCCCGCCTGGCACAGGCCCTCGAGGCCGATCTGGATCTGGTTCGCGATCGGGGTGGCAACGTGCTCCAGCACCGCAAGAGGAATCTCCTTGCCGATGATGGCGCACATTTGCAGCAGCGTCTTTTCCGGCTCGCCGATGCGGTCCAGCCGAGCGCCGATCACGGCCTCGATCGTTGCAGGCAGCGCTCGCTCCACTGCTTCCAGGCCGCCGACGGGCAGCCCCGTGTCCGCAGCGATCAACTTGCTTTCGGCGAGCGTGCGCACCAGTTCTTCCGCAAAGAACGGGTTGCCGCCGGCGCGCCGGCAAACAAGGTGGCAGATGTCGGGCAATGGCGTGATCGGCGCCAGCAGTTCGGCGACCAGCGCGTCCATGTGCGCGCCCGGCAGCTCCGCGAGATCGACCTGCTCGTAGCTCGGCGATCCGGCCCACGGCGCGCGGTAAGTGCCGCGGTAATTGAGCAGCAAGAGCGTGCGGGTCTGCGCAGCGGCAGCCACGAGCGCAGTCGCGAACTCTTCGCTGGCTTCGTCCAGCCAGTGCAGGTCCTCGATCATGATGACGCGCAGCGTGTCCGACTGCAGCCGCATCAGTTCGCGAACGAGTGCGAGGAGCCGAGCCTGCCGCGCACGCGGACTTTGCGCAAGCGGTTCGGCTTCGGTCGAGGCAACTCCGAAGAATTCGTGCAGCAACTGCAAGTCGCTCGCCGACGACGTGACCGGCAAAAAGCACGCGTCGATACGTTCGCGCACGACGGCCGCGCTGTCGCCGCTTGCCACGCCGAAGAAGTGAACCCGGAACAGTTCGAGAATCGGCTGCAGCGGCAACGCATGTCCGTACAGCTGCGCACGCACCTCATGCACCGGCACGCCGCGCGTGCGGCACACCTGCAGGAATTCCTGGCACAAGCGGCTCTTGCCCGCCCCCGGTTCGCCCGCTACGCCGATGGCCCGGCCCTGCTTGTTCGATGCGCCATCCAATGCCGCAATCAGGCGATCGATTTCGCGCTTGCGGCCGCGGAAGGTGGTCTCGGGCGTGAGCGGCCGGTGCGGCGCCCCCGTGACAGCGCCGGTGAGCCGCACGATCTGCACCGGACCGGGGATGCCTTTCAGCTGGTGCGGGCCCATCGCCTCGGTCTCGCAGCCCGGGCCGGCCGCGGTGCGGCAGGCATCGGTAATGCAGATTCCGCCGGGCTGAGCGAGCGCGATCACGCGGCTCGCGAGATGGATCGTGACGCCGTGCGCGCCGCCGCCGCGTCCGTCTTCCGCGTCTTCCGGGTCGGACGCGACCTGACCCGAGTGCAGGCCGACGCGGATCTTCAGGCCTTCACCGCCTTGCGCGAAAGCCGCCTGCATGTGAAGGGCCGCCTGGCACGCGAGAAGTGCATGGCCTTCGAGAGCGCGCGGTACGCCGAACATCGCCATGACGCCGTCGCCGAGCGTGCGCAGCACCGTTCCGCCAAAGCGCTCCACCGAATGGCGCATTCGCAGCACCGCAGGGCGCAGACGCGCCATTGCCTCTTCGGGATCCATATGCGCGACGAGGTCTGTGGACCCGACGATGTCGGCGAAGAGAACCGTCGCTTGTTTGAGCTCACCCCATTTGGGCGGCGCTTCGGACTTGACGGGCGGAGCTGCGGCCACGAGGGAGCCGCCGCAGTTTCCGCAAAAGCGCGCCAGCAGGTTGACGTCGTGGCCGCATCGGGCGCACGCCAGCTGCAACTGCGTGCCGCAGCTTTCGCAGAACCTGTTTCCCGTGGGGTTGTCCGTGGTGCAGGACCGGCAACGCATGCTCTTGTTCTCGCCTCCGCCAAATGGAGGATAACAAAGGCGCGTTTCAGTGGCGCAATACGCCGACCTTCTTCCACGCTTTTCGCACGGCGCGTTGTTCCTTGGAGTCGTTGCCGAAAAGGTCGGACGCGGCTTTCAGGGTTGCCCTGGCCGCGTCGGCGAACCCGGCATCGGCTTTCAGTTGCGGCAGTGCGAAATACCAGATTTTCCCAGCACGCTCCCAGGAGTAGCCACCCAACTCAGTGGCCACAAGGAAGAACGCATGATTGGCGATGCCGGAATTGCGGTGTACGTCCGCCTTCTTGCGGAAGTCCTTCATGCGCGACACCTGGTTGTCGCCGCCGTAGGTCAGTTTCTTCTTGCCTGGCTCCTCGAGCGAGCGCACTGCTTTGCCAATGCCCGGCGCAAGGATGCCTTGGCCGAGCAGCCAGTCGGCATCTTCGGCCTTCACCTTGCCGTGCCACTGCTTGACCATCGAAGCGAACACGTCGGAGATCGATTCGTTCAGCGCGCCCGACTCGCCGACCAGTGCCGGCAACCCATCGTTGAATGTGACGCCCAGCGCACCGATGGTGTGCTGCGTGACGGCGTGCGTGAGTTCGTGCGCAACGATATCCAGCGACTGCGTGAAACCGAGGATGTGCTCGCCGTCACCGTCGCCGAACAGCATCTGCTCGCCGTTCCACATCGCATTCGACCAGCGATCTCCGAAGTGCACCGAAGCACTGACGTCCATATCGCGGCCGTCGAGCGACTTGCGCTTGAACACCTGCCGGAAGAAATCGAGCGTGATGCCGACGTTGTCGTAGGCCTGGTTCACCGAGTGATCGCGGGAAGCCTTCGCGCCTTCCTTGCGAACGAGCCGGCCGGGAAGCCGGTCCATCCGGCTTTGCGCGTCGTACATGAAACGGCGCCCGCTGCCGCCGGGCGGCGGTTGCATGTCGGTTTGCTTGTGCTCGTGGCGCACCGCGCGCACGTGCTGCGAGACCTCATGGTCCGCCGCAAGCCGGGCGGCATGCTCGCTGCCCGACTGCTTCGCGATGTGTTCAAGCACGCGCCGCGGAAGCGCGCAGCAGACGCATTGCCAGCGCATGCCGCTCACCACCGCGCCGGAAGTTTTTTTCTGAGCGTGATCCGCTTGACGCCCAGTTCGATGTACCCGCCCTTTTCGAGGTCCTTCAGCAGGCGGCTGACCATTTCACGAGAAGCGCCGACACGGCTTGCAAGCTGCTGGTGCGTGATCTGCGTGAGCGTGATCGGGTTGTCGGGCGACGCGGGACCGTGATGGCTTTCAAGCGTGGCGATCACCCGGCCGTACACGTCGAGCAGCGCCATGTTGCGTGCGGTCTCGGTGGCCGCCCGCGCGCGGCGGATCACCTGCGAGACGAGTTCGAGCGCGAATTCCGGCTCTTCGGCCAAATGATCGCGCAGCGCATTGCGGCTGACGACCGAGCACACACTCGGCTCGAGCGTCATCACGGAAGCAGAACGGGGACCGCCATCGAGCCACATCTCGGCAAAGTAGTCACCCGCCTCGACGATGTTGTAGGTGATCTCGCGGCCGTCCGCGTCCGTCGAATAGACCTTGACACGACCTTGCAGCAGCACGAAGAGCGAATCGCCGATCTCGCCCTCGTTGATGATGACGCTGTTTTTGCGGTAGTTGCGGAACGCGCCACGCAGCGCAAGTGCGCGCAGGCTCGGGCTCAAACCGGCGACCAGCTTTTCCTGTGTGGCCGACGGGCTTTGCAAGGTCATTATTGGACTCCCCCAGACGAGGGCACTCTAGCATGAGCCTCGCGCCCCGCCACGAGGAAAAGTCCCTCGTGTTGCGTGCGCGCTAGTGCGCCGGCCGGCGCGCCGCTTCGTGCGGAAATGCCGGCGCGACGGGAGGCAGCACCGCAAGACGCCCGACCAGTTCGCGCACACCGTTCGTGCGTGTCTTGGCACACAGACTGCGGATGTGGCTGCGCACGGTGGACACCGCGACATGAAGCTGCCCGGCAACCTGCGGCGCCGAGAGGCCTTCGCACAAGATCGACAGCACCTGCTGCTCGGTGGGCGTGAGGCAGTATTTGCGCGCGAAGAAGCCCAGCATCAGCGAATCGCACACCGCGGATCGAGCAAAGATCAACGCTGCGCGCGCCGTTTCGCCGGCTTGTGGCTTGAGCGGCACAACGGCGACGGGCACGGCCGGCCCTTCGGTTGCATCCAGGTGGAGGAGGCTGCGCTTGCCGTCGGCAGCCTGGGCGAGTGCCATGTGCAGCTCGGTGTCGCTGTCGCCGCCGCAGGCCTGCACGATGCCTTGGTGCAGGCCGATGACGCGGCCGCGCACCAGCTCGTGGCGGGCCGCCTGGTTCGCGTGAAGCACCCGGCCCTCCAGCGTCGTCACGATCGCGGCGTGGGCGAATTCATCCATCAACGCGGCGAGGCCCGTCACAGGCCCCGCCGCATTGCCGGCCTCGCGGCCGCCCTCCTTCACACCCTCTTGCGCGATCAATTCCATGTCGCTGCTCCCAGCTTTGTTGGCATGAAGCATAGGAACGCCGCACCTTGCGGGGTTATGAAATCCGGCTGCGAGTTCCTGTGAGAAATTAACCTTGCTCGCGCAGCGAATCGAGCGCGTGTGCGAACACCCGCGGCGCAAACGCGAGCTCGACGTGCGCTGCGCCGGGAACCATGCGGTTGTCCGCGCCTGGCAGTGTTGCTTTGGATGCGGGGAAAACGATGTTGTCGCAGTTCGAATACCAGCACGTGAACTTCGCATGTGCCTGCGAATCCGCAAGGTTGCGAATCCACTCGCTGCCCAGCTTCATCTGCCGGCCGTTGACGGTGTGGCTGAAGTGCCCGAGCCACGTACCGCCGTGCGGCGTCCCGATGGTGATCACGCGATGCACGCGATCGGTGGCGTGCTTGCGACGCAGCCACGCGCGCGCGGCGAGGCCTCCCATGCTGTGGCCCACAAGTAGCGGCGGCAGGCCGGTGACCTGCGCGATGCGCTCTACCGCGTTGTCGATTGTGTCGACATAGTCGTCGATCGAGCCGAACACCGGCTCGAGGTTCACTGCGATGAATGGGTGTCCTTCGGCACGCAGCTGCTCCATCCACGGATTCCACAGGCCTCGATTGCAGACGAAGCCGTGCACCAGCACGACACCTCGGCGGCCCCGCATCGCGGGATCGAGCAGGTCTGGTTGCTTTTTCCAGCGAAACGGCTGCCGCCAGAAGAACACGATCAACGCAATCCATGTCTCGGCCCACCAGGCACGCAGCAGGTCGGCCCAGGTGGGCGCCGGTGCCGGGTCGTTCTTGGAGACGAACTTCACCAGCACGCATTCGATCGCGAGAAAGAAAGAATACGAAAAGAAGATCGCGAGCGCACCGGCGATCGCGAGAGCGGGCGAGCGCGCCCATTGCCGCGCCAGCCACGATATCGAGATCACCAGCAGGACGATCGTCGTCGCCTGCTGCAACCGAGCCAGGGAGGAGCGTTCCCGCATCAGGCGAGTATCACATCGCGCCCGGTGAGCCGTTTGGCAAGCGCCTGCGCGAGGCGGTTGGTGATCCCATAGATCGACAGCTGCGGATTCGCCCCGATGCTGGTGGGAAAGAGCGAGCCGTCGTGAATCGAAAGATTGTCGAGTTGCCAATGCACGCCGTCGGGCCGGGCAACACCCAGCCGTTCTTCGCCCGCAAAGGCGCAGCCCCCCATCACATGCGCACTGACAACCTTCGTGAGCAACGGCTTCATCGGCAATCCATGAATCGCATCCCGCGCCTGGGGCCACGATGTGTACGGGCTGGCGAGCTCATGCACGGGCAGCACTTCGCGTGCTCCGGCCGCGAACTGGATTTCGGCCATGGCCAGCAACGCGCGGCGCCCGCCTTCCATCACGTAGTCGTTCAGTGGGTAATCCAGCGACGGCGAGCCGTCGCCGCGCAGCTTCACTTCGCCGCCTTCCGAATGCGGATGGAAGCCGTCGCGCAGCAAGGCGAGCAACACGTGCGTGTGCGCGAACTGCTTCAGCGCACGCGCCTGCGTCCTGCCGAAACCCGCGACGGTTGACGCGAAGATCACCGGATGCAGCGGCGGCGCCTCGAGCTTGAAACCCATCCGGCCATCGATCGGCTCGGTATGGAGGAAATGATCCGTGTAGATCGATTGCGGCGCGCCCTGCCAGCCTGCCACCGTCTGCTCGAGAACGGCTGCGGACAACACGACGGGGTGCAGGAATGTGCGGCGGCCCAGGCAGCCGTGCGGATCGGGCGCCTCCGAGCGCAGCAGCACGGCAGGCGAGTTGATCGCGCCGGCAGCCAGCACGTAATGCCGCGCAACGATGGTGGATTCGCTACCCGTGACGGCTGCCCCGTTGGGACGCACGGAGACGCAGCGCAGCCCGTGCACCTTGCCGTTCGCTATATCGAATCGATCCGCGCGCGTTTCCACGAGCAGCGTCGCGCCGCGATCCAGGGCCGCAGGGATCGTCGTGACGAGCATCGACTGCTTGGCATTCGTCGGGCAACCCATTCCGCACGAGCCCAGGTTCCAGCAGCCTTTCACGTTGCGCGCGATCGCGGCGGCCGGGATGCCGAGCTTGGCCGCACCTCGACGCAGCAAGTCGTTGTTCTCGTTGGGCGGCTCCAGCCACGTGGCGATGTTCAGGCGCCGCTCCGCCTGTGTGAAGTACGGCGCGAGCGTGTCGTTGTCGAATCCTTCGAGCTTGTAGTTCGCGCGCCAGTATTCCAGCGTCTCGACGGGTGTGCGAAAGGAGCTCGTCCAGTTCACGGTCGTCGAGCCACCCACGCATCTTCCCTGCAGGATGTTGATCGCCTTATCCGCAGTTTTTCGCGCCGCACTTTCCTGGTAGAGCGACGGATACGCGTCGGATTCGTGCTGGCGGAAATCGGCGCTGCTTTTGAGCGGTCCTTCTTCGACGATGACGACATCGAGTCCCGCTTGCGTGAGCAGATCAGCGGTAATGCCCGCGCCGGCGCCGGAGCCGACGACGACGACATCGCAAACGATGCGCGCAGGCGCTTTGGCATAGGGGCCACCGTTGACCCTCCAGCCTCGCTTCAGGCCATCGCGAACCGGATCGGGAAGACTGCTCATCGGATATTCAGATTGCCTTGGGGCCGGGGTAGTCGAGGAAGGCCCACGCGGCCTCGTCGGAAAAATATGCAGCGCCGACGATGTCGTGCAGCGCCTGGTACGCCTGCTGGCGCAGCGAAACGGAGGAAACACGCATCGATTGCAGTGCGTCCTGAATCTCGGGCACTGACGCTTCGGTCCATGGACGCGCAAGTCCCGCGAAACCCCGGCGACCCGGTGCGCTCTCGAGCAATGCGAGCAACTGCGACAGTTCGCCTTGCGCGTGCTGAGGCAGGCCGGTGACGAGCGTGTCAATGCGCGCGAACAGGGGCGCAATCTCGTCGGCACGCGCGGTTCCATCAAGGAGACCGCGTGCGGCGCCGCCAAACACGTCGCGCCCCGATTCGGTGAGCTTTCCATCACGCAAACCAGGGCGCACGAGTGCAAGTGATCCGCCGCCCAGGGCGAGGACGGCGCCGGAAAACGCGCCCAGGAGCAGCCATCTCCGTTTCATGCGAATGACTATCGCACGCGGTCGGTCGCGAGCCGTAGAGGGCCGCGCCTAGATAGACTAGTGGTTTGCATGGAAGCGGCCCGCATCATCCGAGAAGCCGTCGCGCGCGTGTCGCAACTGCGCGCGGCGGAGTCGTTCGAGCCTTCGCTACGCAGCGCGGTGTTGTCGATCAAGGTCTTGCAGGCGCGGCGCTTCGCCGCCACGTATCGAGACTCGCTTTCCGGCGGGCCATCCGCGGCGGCGGCGCGCTTCTTTCTCGAAGAGCTGTACAGCGACAAGGACTACACCGATCGTGACGCGCAATTCGCGCGCATTGCTGGCGCGATTGAACGTTTCTTCCCCGATGCCGTCGCAAAGACGGCTGTCGGCCTGGCGAAGCTTCACGCGTTGACCGAGGAACTCGATCATGCGATGGGCCGCGAATGGCTCGCCCTGGGCGACAAGCAAAGTGAAGCGAGCCGCTATGTTGCCGCCTGGCGAGCAGTTGACCGGCGCGCGGAACGCGAGGCGCAGCTGCGAGTCGTGCTCGCGATCGGCGACGACATGATCCGCCTTACCCGGACACCGGGACTTCGAACGATGCTGCGCATGATGCGCAAGCCTGCCGCGGCCGCGGGGCTTGCCTCGCTGCAACGCTTCCTCGAGTGCGGATTCGACACTTTCGCGGCGATGGCGCGAGGAAACGCGGCGCAACGCTTCCTCGAAACCGTTCGCCAGCGCGAATCGGCGCTCATCGCGAGTCTGTTCGACTCTGATGTTGTCGCGTGTGGGACGGATCTCGCCGCAACCTTAGGACAAGCACCCTAACTCTGCCGGCAGCCGGCCTCGACAATTTCAGCCCGAAGGAGACAAGACGCGAATGGACAAACCCTGGCTCGCCAGCTACCCACCCGACGTGCCGCACGAGATCGATCCGGCGCAGTACGGATCGCTAGCGCAACTTCTCGAAGAGTCGTTTCGCAAGAACGCGTCGCGCCCGGTTTCGGTGTGCATGGAGCGCTGGACGACATACGGCCAGCTCGACGAGCTGTCGTCGGCCCTCGGTGCATGGCTTCAGGCGCGGGGACTGGATCCCGGCGCGCGAGTGGCGATCATGCTGCCCAACATCCCGCAGTTTGCTGTCGCCATGGCGGCCATCCTGCGGGCCGGGTACACGTGCGTGAATGTGAATCCGCTTTACACCGCGCGCGAACTTGAACACCAGCTGAAGGACTCCGGTGCAACCGCGATCGTGATCCTGGAGAACTTCGCGAAAACACTGGCCGAAATCATCGATCACACGCAGGTGAAGCATGTCGTGATGGCTTCGATGGGCGATCTCCTCGGATTCCTCTATGGAATGTGGATCACTTTCGCCGTGCGCCACCTCGCGAAGATGGTGCCGCCGTACAAGATCTCGCTTGCCGAAGGTCGTACGGTGACGCCCTTCAATCGCGCGATTGCCGAGGGCAAGTCGATGACGCTGAAACCGGCGGCGCGCACACTCGATTCGATCGCATTCCTGCAGTACACAGGTGGCACGACCGGATTGTCGAAGGGAGCCGTGCTGACGGACCGCAACGTCGTCGCTGCAGCGCTGCAGGCCGAGGCGTGGTTTCAGCCCGCGCTCAAGCGAGCGGGCGATCCGAACAGGCTCAATCTCATCGCCGCTTTGCCGCTGTATCACATCTTCGCGTTGACGCTGTGCCTGCTCGCGATCCGGTGGGGTGCGTTCCTCACGCTCATTCCGAACCCGCGCGATTTCGGGCGATTCATCGAAGTGCTGAAACGCAGGCCGTTTCATATTTTCCCGGGTGTCAACACGTTGTTCAACGCGCTGATGCAACATCCGCAATTCAAGTCGATCGATTTTTCGCAACTTTGCCTGACGCAAGCCGGAGGCATGGCTGCTTCCGAAGGCACGGCCAAGCAATGGCAGCAGATCACCGGATGCTCGATGGTGGAGGGGTGGGGAATGAGCGAGACTGTCGCGATCGGCACGAACAACATCGTGACGAGCAAGCAGTTCACCGGGACGATCGGCCTGCCGCTTCCCGGCATCGACATTGCGATCAAGGACGATTCGGGCAAGTCGCTGCCGTTGGGTGATGCGGGCGAAATCTGCATTCGGGGACCGAACGTCATGAGCGGCTATTACAACCAGCCTGCGGAAAACGAGCAGGCTTTTACCGCAGATGGCTTCATGCGCACCGGCGACATCGGCGTTATGGATGAACATGGCTTTACGCGCATCGTCGACCGCAAGAAGGACATGATCTTGGTGAGCGGCTTCAACGTGTTTCCGAATGAGCTCGAAAATGTGATCTCTTTGTGTCCCGGAGTCGTCGAAAGCGCGGCGATCGGAGTGCGTGACGAGAAGCAAGGCGAGGCCATCAAGGTGTTCGTCGTGAAGAACGACCCTATCCTCACCGAGGAAGACGTCATGAAATACTGTCGCCAAAACCTCACCGGTTACAAGGTTCCGAAATACATCGAGTTCCGCGATGAATTGCCCAAGACGAATGTCGGCAAGATTCTCAGGCGAGAGTTGCGCTCCGCACGATGAAAGCGATATCGGGGCTGCCGGCCGGCCTGACCTTGTTCGAACGTGGCTGGCTCTCGTCGAACAACATCTTGTTCAGCGCGGGAAGCTCGACCGCGATTGTCGACACTGGCTATCTTTCGCATTCGCCCCAAACGCTTGCATTGGTGAAGCGAAAACTGGCGGATCGACCGCTCGACCTTATCGTCAACACGCATTTGCACAGCGATCACTGTGGCGGCAATGCGGCCTTGCAAGAAGCGTATTCGCAGGTGAGCACTGTCATTCCGCCGGGCTTGGCGGAGGCCGTCCGAATCTGGGACGAGGAAGCATTGACCTTCGCGCCGACGGGGCAGCACTGCGCCCGCTTTCGCTTCGATGGCGTGATTCGTCCTGGTGAGAACCTCGAGCTGGGTGGCTTGCAATGGCAAGTGCACGCGGCTCCGGGGCATGATCCTCATTCGGTGATGCTCTTCGAGCCGGCCTCTCGCACGCTGATTTCGGCCGATGCGCTTTGGGAAAACGGGTTCGGTGTTGTCTTTCCTGAGCTCGAGGGCGGCCGTGCCTTTGATGAAGTCGCAGCAACCTTGAATCTGATTGAATTCCTTAGGCCAATGATCGTGATTCCCGGGCATGGGGGTGCCTTCAGCGGGCAAAAAGCAGTTGCAGAGTCGCTGGCGCGCGCGAGAAGTCGACTTGCTTGGTTTGCCAAGGACCCGGCGCGACACGCCGCCCACGGCGTCAAGGTCCTCATCAAGTTCAGGCTGCTCGAGTGGCAGTCTGTAGAGCTTGAGGAGTTCTGGGCTTGGTCGGCAAAGACCCAATACATCGGGCTCGTACATCGGCTCTTCTTTTCCTGCATGCCAATGCGTGAATGGCTGGAGGAACTGGTGGCTCAACTGATATCGTCCGGGGCGGCCGCGCAAGACGGCAAAATCCTCTACAACGTCTGAGGGATGGTCCGCTTCGCGCTTGGCTCAGCTGCGATGACCGGCTCACGGAGCTTTTATCGTCTACTGTTTAAGGCCATTGCGGCTCGCGCGAGTGACGCGCAAAGTGGCGTTAGTGCGGGCGTGCCGCGGCGCTCGACGCTCGCGTCGTGATGTGGAAGGCGATGGACCGGTCGGAAGCGCTGGTGCCAATGCGTCAAGAGGTGGTCCGCTTGGAGGTCACCCAGCTTGTGAATCAGGCGACTAACCGGTACAAGCGGCAGGCGGTTGTGCCCGATGCGGCTGGTGTTCTTTCGTCGGCTGGCTTGTTGGATGAGTCGGACCGGATTCTGAAGGCCGAGCTGCCCCGCACGGTGGCGCCTTACATGGTTGTTCTTGCCTCGAACGCGAAGAAGCGAGGTAACAAGGCAAGTGCGCGCGATCATCAGAAGGACCGACCAAGAGACTGCAATGGGGCGCCGCGTATGTTCGGCAATTGGTCGCCCTCGCGCCGAATGACGCCGATCGCCTTTCGCATGCGGCTGCAGCTGTCATCGAGACCTTGCGGCTGGAAGGGTAGACCTTCTTTGGCCGCAAAGAGCGCTCGAATTGACCTAAGCAGTCGCATAAAAGACAAAAGCCCGATCGTTTCCGATCGGGCTTTTGAGGGCTGTAATAGCCTGACGATGTCCTACTTTCACACGGGAATCCGCACTATCATCGGCGCAGAGGCGTTTCACTGTCCTGTTCGGGATGGGAAGGAGTGGGACCACCTCGCTATGGTCATCAGGCATAACTTGTTGCCGCATTGACCATGGTCAATGCAACCAATTCATAGAGCAAATCAGCTTTTTGGATTGCGTCACTCGGCACAACAACTCTGATCATTCGATCAAAGTTATAGGGTCAAGCCGCACGAGCAATTAGTACTGGTTAGCTTAACGCATTGCTGCGCTTCCACACCCAGCCTATCAACGTCCTGGTCTTGAACGACTCTTTAGGGGGCTCAAGGCCCCGGCAGAGCTCATCTTGGAACGAGTTTCCCGCTTAGATGCTTTCAGCGGTTATCTCTTCCGCACTTAGCTACTCGGCAATGCCACTGGCGTGACAACCGATACACCAGAGGTGCGTCCACTCCGGTCCTCTCGTACTAGGAGCAGGCTCTCTCA
>DATJJL010000022.1:0-3399 GCA_035492155.1 Ramlibacter sp.
CATCGCCGAAGTGCTGCGCAACCTGGGCTATGCCGTGTCGGGGTCTGACCTCGCTTCGAGCCCGACGCTGAAGCGTCTTTCGACACTCGGTATCCACACCTTCGTGGGCCACGATGCGAACCACATCGCAGGCGCCGATTGCGTGGTGACGTCCACCGCCGTGCAGGCCGACAACCCCGAGGTGGTGGCGGCGCGTGCGCGCAAGATCCCGATCGTGCCGCGGGCGATGATGCTCGCCGAGCTGATGCGCCTGAAGCAGGGCATCGCGATCGCGGGCACGCACGGCAAGACGACGACGACCAGCCTTGTGGCAAGCGTGCTCGCCGAAGGCGGGCTCGATCCGACCTTCGTCATCGGTGGACGATTGAACAGCGCGGGCGCCAATGCGAAGCTCGGCAGCGGCGATTACATCGTCGTGGAAGCCGACGAATCGGACGCATCGTTCCTGAACCTGATGCCGGTGATGGCGGTGGTGACGAACATCGACGCCGACCACATGGAAACGTACGGGCACGACTTCAAGAAGCTCGAACGCGCGTTTCTCGACTTCCTGCATCGCATGCCGTTCTACGGCACGGCGATCCTGTGCACCGACGACCCGGCCGTGCGGGGCATCTCCACCGATGTGCAGTGCCCGATCACGACATACGGCACCGGCCCCGACGCGCAGGTGCGTGCCGTCAAGGTGCGTGCCGATGGCGCGCAGATGAAATTCACCGCGCAGCGCCGCAACGGTGTGACGCTGCCCGACCTGGATGTGACGCTCAATCTCGCGGGCCAACATAACGTGCTCAACGCACTCGCTGCGATCTCGGTCGCTGTCGAACTGAACATTCCCGACGCTGCGGTGAAGAAGGCGCTGGCCGAATTCCACGGCGTCGGCCGACGCTTCCAGTCGTACGGCGCGGTGCCCGTGCGCGGTGGCAAGGGCAAGTTCACGGTGATCGAAGACTACGGTCATCACCCCGTCGAAATCGCGGCCACGCTGTCGGCTGCACGCGGGGCTTTTCCGGGGCGACGCCTCGTGCTGGCTTTCCAGCCGCACCGCTACACCCGCACGCGCGACTGTTTCGAGGATTTCGTGAAGGTGGTCGGCGGCGCCGACGCAGTGCTGCTGGCCGAGGTGTATTCGGCGGGCGAAGAGCCCATCGTCGCGGCGGACGGCCGCTCGCTCGCTCGCGCCGTGCGTGTGGCGGGCAAGGTCGAGCCGGTGTTCATCGACGACATCGCAGCGATGCCCGAAGCAATCTTCGAGATCGCGAAGGACGGCGACGTCGTGATGTGCATGGGCGCAGGCTCCATCGGCGGCGTGCCGGCGAAGCTCGTCGAGATCGGGGGGGCTGTATGAGCATCAATTCAACAGCCGAACGCAGAGGGCGCAAAGTGAACGCAGAGCGCGCTGAGTTTTTTGAAAGCGATTTTCTCTGCGAATCCTCCGCGAACTCTGCGTTCGGATGTTTGGAGGCTCGTCAATGAGCACGACAGACGTCAAATCCTTCGGCAAGGTCGCCGTCCTCATGGGTGGCCGCTCGGCCGAGCGCGAGGTGTCGCTCATGTCCGGCAGCGGCGTGCTCAAGGCGCTGCAATCCAAGGGCGTGGATGCGCATGCGTTCGATCCGGCCGAGCGCGACCTTGCCGAGCTCAAGCGCAAGGGGTTCAAGCGCTGTTTCATCGCGCTGCACGGGCGCTTCGGAGAAGACGGCACCGTGCAAGGTGCGCTCGAGCTGCTCGGCATTCCGTACACGGGCTCGGGCGTGATGGCTTCGGCGATTTCCATCGACAAGGTGATGACCAAGCGCGTGTGGCTGGCCGAGGGCATCCCGACGCCGAAGTTCACGCTGCTGCACCGCGGCTCGTTCACGCGCGAGCAGGTGCGCGCCGTGCCCGACGATCTGGGCCTGCCGGTGATCGTGAAGCCCGCGCGGGAAGGCTCATCGCTCGGCGTGACAAAGGTGGAAGGCTATTCGCAGATGCAAGGCGCGGTGGATGCCGCCGCAGACCTCGATGCCGACGTGCTGTGCGAGGAATTCATCGCGGGCGACGAGGTGACGTGCCCGATCCTCGGCACGGGCGACACGGCGCATGCGCTGCCGGTGATCCGCATCGTCGCGCCCGAAGGCAACTACGACTACCAGAACAAGTATTTCACTGACGACACCAAGTACCTCGTGCCCTGCGGCCTGCCCGAAGGCGAAGAGCAGGCGATCCAGGAGCTGGTCGTGAAGGCCTATCGCGTGCTCGGCTGCCGCGGCTGGGGCCGCATCGACGTGATGATCGACGCGAAGACGCGCAAACCCTCACTGCTGGAGATCAACACGTCGCCCGGCATGACGGGCCACTCGCTCGTGCCGATGTCCGCGCGCGCGGCGGGCATCAGCTATGAAGACCTGTGCGTGATGCTGCTGGCCTCCGCATCGCTCGACCAGGAAATCAAGGAGCCGGCGAAGAAATGAACGCCACGATGCCCGCGCCCTTCGACGTGAAGCTGATGAACATCGCAGCGAATGCGATGTTCGCTCTGGGCATCGCGTTGTTCGTCGCGGCGGGCGCATGGTGGGCGGTTCGCAATCCGGTCTTTGCGATCGCGGGCATCACCGTGCAAGGCGAGGTGACGCACAACAGCGCGCCCATGCTGCGCGCCAACGTGGCGCCGCAGCTCGCCGGAAACTTCTTCACCATCAACCTCGCCGCAGCGCGCAGGGCTTTCGAGACCGTGCCCTGGGTGCGGCAGGCGATCGTGAAGCGCGAGTTTCCGAACAGGCTGCGAGTCGTGCTGCAGGAGCATCACGCGGTGGCGCTGTGGGGCAGCGAAAGCGACCCGAAGCTGCTCGGCGACAAGGGCGAGGTGTTCGAGGCGAACGTGGGCGATGTCGAGCAGGACGACCTGCCGCATCTCGCAGGGCCCGATGACCAGGCCGACCAGGTGCTTGCGATGTATCGCACGATCAAACCGCTTTTTGAGCCGCTCGACCTGGCAGTGGGCTCGCTCACGCTCACGCCGCGCGGCAACTGGCAGGTCGAGCTGGACAACGGTGCCGTGCTGGAGCTCGGGCACGGAACGCCCGCGGAGGTCACTGCGCGCACGCAAAGGTTCGTGCAGACGGTCACTCAGGTGGCGTCGCGTTACGGGCGCACGCCCGAGGCGCTGGTGTCGGCGGACCTGCGCTACGGCGAAGGCTATGCATTGAAGTTGAGGGGCGTCGCCACAAAAGAAAGCGACGGCAAACGATGAATCCGGAAAAAACCAACGAGGGGCGAATCGCTTAAGCGGATGGCAAAGGAATACAAGGACCTGGTCGTCGGCCTGGACATCGGCACCGCCAAGGTGATGGTGGTGGTGGCCGAGGTGATGCCCGGCGGCGAACTCAAGCTCGCGGGTTTGGGCGGCGCGGCGTCGAA
>DATJJL010000023.1:0-6353 GCA_035492155.1 Ramlibacter sp.
GCCCGAATTGCCCACCTTGCCGTAGATGTCGGGGCGCAAGTCCGGGTCGTTGCCGTAGAGCGTGACGGAATCGAATGCGGTCGAAAGGCGCTTGGCCGGCATGCCTTCGGACAGCAGCTTGAAACGTCGGTTCGTGCGGAAGGCATCGCCCTCGCCGGCGAACATCCGCGTGGGGTCTTCGTTTTCGCGCTTGAAAGCGAACACGCCCGCCGTGTAGGGGAAGCTGCCCGGCACGTTCTCCAGCATCAGCCACTTGAGGATTTCGCCGTGGTCCTCGAACTGGGGCAGGGACACCTTGCGGATCGTCGTGCCGGACAAGGTCTTCGTCGTGAGCGCCGTGCGGATTTCCTTGTCGCGGATCTTCACGACGTATTCGTCGCCCGAATACGCCTGCTGCATGTCGGGCCACTGCTTGAGCAATTGGATCGCGTCGCGATCCATTCGCGCGAGGCGCTGGCCCGCGAGGTCGAGCGAGGCTTCGGCCGCAGGCGCACGGTCGGGCTTGTCGACCTTGAGCATCCGCGCGGCTTCCTTCAGCTGCTGGATTTCGCGCGCGAGGCGTGACTGCTCACGGGCGCGCTTCTTGTACGAGCGCACGGTCTCCGAAATCTCGGCGAGGTAGCGTGTGCGGGCCGGGGGCACCACGGGCGTCTGGTTCGTGCTGTGCCGCACGTTCGCGACCGGCAGGCGGCCTTCCTTCAGCGCGAGGCCCAGTTGCACCAGGCGCGGCTTCATCGCTTGATAAAGAGCCGTGACGCCGTCGTCGTTGAAACGCGCGGCCATCGTGCCGAACACGGGCATTTCGTCGGGGCTCTGGCGGAAAGCTTCCTTGTTGCGCTGGACCTGCTTGCTCACGTCGCGCAGCGCGTCGGCCGCGCCCTTGCGATCGAACTTGTTGATCGCCACGAATTCGGCGAAGTCGAGCATGTCGATCTTCTCGAGCTGGCTCGCGGCGCCGAACTCGGGCGTCATCACGTACACAGGCACGTCGACGAGCGGAACGATCGCCGCGTCGCCCTGGCCGATGCCGGACGTTTCGACGAGCACGAGGTCGAAGCCCGCCGCCTTGCACGCCGTCACTACATCGGGCAGGGCCTGCGAAATCTCGCTGCCGAAATCGCGCGTCGCAAGCGAGCGCATGTACACCCGAGAACCTTGTTGCCACGGACCGATGGCATTCATGCGAATGCGATCGCCGAGCAATGCGCCGCCGCTTTTGCGACGCGATGGATCAATGGAGATGACCGCGATGCGAAGCGCGTCGTCCTGGTCGAGGCGGATGCGGCGGATGATCTCGTCCGTCAGCGACGACTTGCCCGCACCGCCCGTGCCCGTGATGCCGACGACGGGGATCTTCTTGTCCTTCGCGGCCGCTTCGATGCCTTCCATCAGCTTCGCGTCGACGCTGCCGCTTTCGATCGCGGTGATGAGCTGCGCGAGCGCGCGCCAGTTCATCTCGCTATTGCCCTGGATGGCCTTCAGGTCCTTCGGCGCGTACTGCGTGATGTCCTTATCGCAGCGCATCACCATCTCGCCGATCATCCCCTGCAGGCCCATGCGCTGGCCGTCTTCGGGGCTGTAGATGCGCGTCACGCCGTATTCCTGCAGCTCGCGGATTTCGGGCGACACGATCACGCCGCCGCCGCCGCCGAACACCTGGATGTGTTCGCCGCCGCGCTTTTTCAGCAGGTCGACCATGTACTTGAAGTACTCGACGTGGCCGCCCTGGTAGGAGCTGACGGCGATGCCCTGCACGTCTTCCTGCAAGGCGGCGGTGACGACGTCGTCGACGCTGCGGTTATGGCCGAGGTGGATGACTTCCGCGCCCATGCCCTGCAGGATGCGACGCATGATGTTGATGGCGGCGTCGTGGCCGTCGAAGAGGCTCGCCGCAGTGACGAAACGCACCTTGTGCGTGGGGCGATAGCTGGCCAGCGCCTTGAATTCGGCGGAGAGGTCGGTCATGGAGTCTCCTGGATTCCTTGAGCTTAATTGACGTTTACGTAAACGTCAATTGAAGGCGGTACGAGCCCATCTGCGGCATCATTGCCGCGCCAGCAGTTTGGCTGAATTCAGGAGACATGGTCATGGAGAGAAGAAAGTTCATGGGCAGCACGGCTGCCGCCGTTGCCGGCGCCGGCCTCGCCGCTTGCGCGACGGGCAACACCCAAAATTCGCAGGCGGCCGTGCGCACGCCGTTCGCCGTCAAGGCCTCGTACATTCCCATCGTCGGATCCGCGGAGATGTTCCCGGTGCGGCGCATCTATTGCATCGGCCGCAACTACGCGGCGCATGCGATCGAGCGCGGATCGGACCCGACGCGCGAACCGCCGTTCTTTTTCCAGAAACCTTCGGACGCGATCCAGCACGTGCCCGCAGGCACGGTGGGCGATCACCCTTATCCGTCGCTGACGAACAATTACCACTACGAAGCCGAACTCGTTGCGGTGATCGGCAAGGGCGGGCGCGACATCGCGCACGAGCAGGCGCTCGATCACGTCTACGGCTACTCGCTGGGGCTGGACATGACGCGGCGCGATCTGCAAAACGGCATGGCCGCCCAGAAAAAACCATGGGAGATCGGCAAGAGCTTCGATCACTCCGCCGTGCTCGGTGCGGTGCACCCTGTGGCGCAGACCGGCCACTTCACCAAGGGCGCGATCTGGCTCAAGGTGAACGGCAACCTCAAGCAGAACGCCGACCTGTCGCAGATGATCTGGTCCGTCGCGGAGCAGGTGGCCAAGCTGTCGGAAGCGAACGAGCTCTATCCCGGCGACATCATCTATTCGGGAACACCGGCGAACGTCGGTCCGGTGGTCAAAGGTGACATCATCGAGATGCACATCGACGGCCTGCCCAACCTGAGCGTGAAAATCGTGTGAACCCGATCCAACTCTTCGACCCCGCGTCGAGCACGTACACCTACGTGCTTTACGACGAAGTCACGCGCGACGCACTGATCATCGACCCGGTCGACGAGCAGGTGGACCGTGACCTCGGGGTGTTGAACGAGCACAAGCTCAGGCTTGTGTGGGCGGTGGAGACTCACGCGCATGCGGATCACATCACCAGCGCGGGCCTGCTTGCGGAAGAGGCAGGCGCGCGCACGGCCGCGCCTTCGGGCTGCAACATCGGCACGGCGGGCATGCAGTTGAACCATGGCGACGTGCTGGCCTTCGGCCACGAGCAACTGCGCGCGCTGCACACGCCGGGGCACACGGCAGGGAGCATGTGCTATGTGTGGCGCGGCAACGTGTTCACGGGCGACACCTTGCTCATCGGCGGCTGTGGGCGCACCGATTTCCAGTCGGGCAGCGCGGCGCAGCTTTATCGCAGCATCACCGAAGTGCTGTTCGCCTTGCCCGATGAAACGATCGTCTGGCCGGGCCACGATTACAACGGGCGCAGTCATTCCACCATCGGTGGGGAGAAGCGAACCAACGCGCGGGTCGCCGGGAAGACGCTGGCAGAATTCAAGTCGATCATGGACCAATTGAATCTGC
The DNA here is from genome assembly GCA_035492155.1 of Ramlibacter sp. Taxonomy (GTDB): domain Bacteria; phylum Pseudomonadota; class Gammaproteobacteria; order Burkholderiales; family Burkholderiaceae_C; genus Ramlibacter. The sequence continues at coordinate 3,504 of DATJJL010000023.1, forward strand.
CCAAGCCCAAGCGCATCGAAGAAGCCGTGCCCGCGAACCAGAGTTCGGGAATTCGGCACGACGCGGGAGGCGGCGGCTCCACGCCGAAGCCGCAGGGCTATGCGGGCGACATTCCGCCGCAGGACGCCTACGAGCTGTGGCAAAAGGGCGAAGGCGTGCTGGTCGACGTCCGCACGGATGCAGAGCGCGAATGGGTCGGGTTCGTGCCCGGTGCACAAGCCGTCGTCTGGAAGCAGTGGCCGGGCATGGCCGTCAATCCCGCGTTCGACGAAGAGATCAAGAACGCCGTGCCGCCCGGCAAGAAGGCGTTTCTTTTTTGCCGCAGCGGCGTTCGATCCATCGCCGCCGCGCGACGCGCGACGGAGCTGGGCATCGAGGCCTACAACATCGTCGAGGGCTTCGAAGGCGACAAGGACGACCAGGGCCAGCGCGGCCATCGCGGCGGCTGGCGCCAACGCGGGCTCCCCTGGCGCCAGGGCTGATCGCGTCAACGAAAAAAGAAACTCATGCCAGTGAACCTGAGCGCGCCACAGGCCGCGCAACTTCATCCCGTGTCCGGCGTGCGCATCGGCGTCGCTAAGGCCGGCATCCGCAAGGCGAATCGAAAAGACCTCACCGTCGTGCTGATCGACGAAGGCGCATCGGTGGCGGGCGTCTTCACGCAGAACCGCTTCTGCGCCGCGCCGGTGCAGGTGTGCCGCGAGCACCTTGCGGGCGGGAGCATTCGCGGCATGGTGATCAACACCGGCAACGCGAACGCGGGCACGGGCGAGGACGGCCTCGCACGCGCACGCCGCATGTGCTCGGCGCTCGCGGGTCACCTCAAGGTGGATGCGGGGCAGGTGCTGCCGTTTTCCACCGGCGTGATCATGGAGCCGCTGCCCGTCGAGCGCATCGAGGCGGGCCTGCCTGCAGCTCTCGCCGATGCGAAAGAGGACAACTGGTTGCGTGCGGCAGAAGGCATCATGACCACCGACACGGTGCCGAAGGCGTTCAGCAAGCAAGTGGACATCGAAGGCGCGCGCATCACGATCACCGGCATCAGCAAGGGTGCCGGGATGATTCGCCCCAACATGGCCACGATGCTCGGCTTCATGGCGACGGATGCGACCGTCTCGCAGCCGCTGATGCAGCAGCTGGCTTTCGATCTTGCGGAAAGTTCGTTCAATCGCGTGACCGTCGACGGCGATACATCGACCAACGATTCCTTCGTCGTGATAGCGACCAACAAGGCGGGCCTGTCGATCAACTCGCTCGACAGCACCGCCGGCCAGGCACTGCGCGCCGCGATGACGGAAGTGGCACGCTCGCTCGCACAGGCGATCGTGCGCGATGGGGAAGGCGCGACGAAGTTCATCACCGTTCGCGTCGAAGGCGGCAAGACGCCCGCCGAATGCAGGCAAGTCGCCTACGCCATCGCGCATTCGCCGCTGGTGAAGACGGCGTTTTTCGCGAGCGATCCGAACCTCGGCCGCATCCTCGCGGCGGTGGGCTACGCGGGCATCGCCGATCTCGACCAGACGAAGATCGACCTGTTCCTCGATGACGTTCATGTGGCGGTGAATGGTGGACGCAATCCGTCGTATCGCGAGGAGGATGGCCAACGCGTGATGAAGAAAGCGGAGATCCTCGTGCGTGTCGGGCTGGGCCGCGGCAACGCTAGCGACACCGTGTGGACCTGCGACTTGAGCCACGACTACGTGAGCATCAACGCCGACTACCGCTCCTGACCGAATGAACGAAAAGTTTGAACATCTGCTGGCGCGCGCAAACGAGCTGCTCGCGCGTATCGAGTCCATCCTGCCGCAGCCGCTGTCTGCGCCCGACTGGCATGCGGCGATCGCGTGGCGATATCGCAAGCGTGCGTCGGGCCACGGCGTGCTCGAGCCGGTGCGCCATGTCGCCGCCATTCGCCTCGCCGACCTGAAAGAGATCGATCCGCAAAAGGAAAAGATCCAACGCAATACCTTGCAGTTCGTCGAAGGTCAGCCCGCGAACAACGTGCTGCTCACGGGCGCGCGGGGCACGGGCAAGTCGTCACTGATCAAGGCTTGCCTGAACGAATACAGCGCGCAAGGCCTGCGCCTCATCGAAGTGGACAAGGCCGACATGGTGGATCTTCCGGACATCGTCGACATCGTCGCGTCCCGGCCCGAGAAGTTCGTCGTTTTCTGCGACGACCTGAGCTTCGAGGAGGGCGAGCCCGGCTACAAGGCGTTGAAGTCGATCCTCGATGGTTCGGTGGCCGCGGCGACGCCGAACGTGCTGATCTACGCGACCAGCAACAGGCGTCATCTGCTGCCCGAATACATGAAGGAGAACCTCACGTACCAGCACACCGAAGACGGCGAGGTGCATCCGGGCGAGGTGGTCGAGGAAAAAATTTCGCTGTCCGAGCGCTTCGGCCTTTGGGTGAGCTTCTACCCGTTCAACCAGGACGAGTACCTCATCATCGTCGCGCAGTGGCTCAGCGCATTCGGTGTCGGCGCGAAGGAGATTGAAGCGGCGCGGCCCGATGCACTCGTGTGGGCGCTGGAGCGCGCGTCGCGCAGCGGTCGGGTCGCCTATCAGTTCGCTCGCGATTACGCAGGGCGACAGGGCAAGTGACGATCCTCGTTGCCGATGGTGATCGCCCGCGCGAAGGCGGGCCGGATCGCAAGCACGTCGAAGTCGCCGTCGGTGTGCTCATTCGCAAGGAGGACAACGCGTTCCTTCTCACGTCGCGGCCTGCGGGCAAGGTCTACTCGGGCTACTGGGAGTTTCCGGGCGGCAAGCTCGAAACAGGCGAGACCGTTGAGCAGGCGCTGCGCCGCGAACTGATCGAGGAGATCGGCGTCACGATCGGCGCCG
>DATJJL010000024.1:0-5207 GCA_035492155.1 Ramlibacter sp.
TGGTTCTTCATGACGACGCGGATGATCCCGCCCGAGTTGTCGGTCTTCCAGTTCTTGCCTTCGGCCGCAGCCTTCTCCACATCCGTGAGTTCGTCCCACCATCCCATCTTCTTCATCAGGATATGGTCGAATTCCGGATAGCCCGTCTGGATATCGGCGCCCTTCGAATACGAGCCGTCTTCCGCGAGCAGGTTGACACCGTTGCGCTCCATGCCGAAGTTCGCGCGGAAGTTGCCGCCGCCTTCCATCACGTGCATGTTGGTGTTGTAGAGCACGTGCGTGCCGGGGTGCTTGAGCTCCGGCGTCCCGTAGCAGGGCCAGGGCAATCCGAAGAAGTCGCCGGTGAGGTCGTAGCCCGTGTCCTTGTCCTTCACGCCCGGACGTGCGCGCAGCGTCTTCACGTCGAAGGCGGCCATGTTCTTCATGTGCGCCTTCAGCCGCTCGGGGCTTTGGCCCGTGTACCCGATGGACCAGCAGGTGTTGTTGATTTCGCGCAGGATGTCATCGGGCAAGGGCTCGTCCAGGCCCTTGATCTTCTGCATCTTGTAGTTCTTGGTCAGCTCCTTGCCGAAGCCGAGCTTGTCGGCGAGCTGGTACATGATCATCTGGTCGCTGCGGCTTTCCCACAGCGGATCGATCACCTTCTCGCGCCATTGCAGCGAGCGGTTCGATGCCGTCACCGAGCCGCTCGTCTCGAACTGGCTGGCCGCGGGCAGCAGATACACCCCGCGGTTTTTGTTCAGGTCCTCGGGGTTGCCCGGCATCGCCGCCATCGCGGCCGTCGCGGACGGATACGGGTCGACGACGACCAGCAGGTCGACCTTGTCCATCGCGCGCTTCATCTCCAGGCCTCGCGTCTGCGAGTTCGGCGCGTGGCCCCAATACACCACTGCACGCAAGTTCGAATCCTGGTCGATCAGCTCGTTCTTTTCGAGCACGCCATCGATCCAGCGCGACACCGTCATGCCGGGCTTGGTCATCATCGTGGTCGATGCGAAGCGGTTCTTGATCCAGTCGTAGTCGACGCCCCAGCCCTTCGCGAAATGCTTCCACGAACCTTCGACGATGCCGTAGTAGCCGGGCAGCGAATCGGGGTTGGGCCCGACGTCGGTGGCGCCTTGCACATTGTCGTGACCGCGGAAGATGTTCGCGCCGCCGCCGGGCACGCCGACGTTGCCCAGCGCGAGCTGCACGATGCAGGATGCGCGCACCATGGCGTTGCCGATCGTGTGCTGCGTCTGGCCCATGCACCACACCAGCGTGGACGGCCGGTTCTTCGCCATCATCTCGGCGACTTTGGCCATCTGCGCTTCGGGCACGCCGCAGGCCTCCTCGACCTTGTCCGGCGTCCACTTGGCCATCACGTCCTTCTTTACCTCATCCATGCCGTAAACACGGTCGTGGATGTACTTCTGGTCTTCCCAGCCGTTCTTGAAGATGTGATACAGCAGGCCGAAGAGGAACGGGATGTCCGAGCCCGAGCGGATGCGCACGTATTCATCCGCCTTCGCGGCCGTGCGCGTGAAGCGCGGATCGACCACGATCATCTTGCAGCCGTTCTCCTTGGAATGCAGCATGTGCAGCATGCTCACGGGGTGCGCTTCGGCGGCGTTCGAGCCGATGTACAACGCGCACTTGCTGTTCTGCATGTCGTTGTACGAATTGGTCATCGCGCCGTAGCCCCACGTGTTCGCGACGCCCGCGACCGTGGTGGAGTGGCAGATGCGCGCCTGGTGGTCGCAGTTGTTGCTGCCCCACAGCGACACGAACTTGCGCATCAGGTAGGACTGCTCGTTGCTGTGCTTGGACGAGCCGATCCAGAACACCGCGTCCGGTCCGCTTTGCTTGCGGATCTCCTGCAGGCGCTGTGCGATTTCGTCGTAGGCCTGGTCCCAGGAAATGCGCTGGTACTTGCCGTCGACCAGCTTCATCGGGTAGCGCAGGCGATATTCGCCGTGGCCGTGCTCGCGTATGGCCGCGCCCTTTGCGCAGTGCGCACCGAGGTTGATGGGCGAATCGAACACCGGCTCCTGGCGCACCCACACGCCGTTTTCGACGACGGCGTCGATCGCGCAGCCCACCGAGCAGTGGCTGCACACCGTGCGCTTGACTTCGACCGTGCCCTTGCCGACGCCCGCTTCGCGGCCTTCGATCGCGCGCGCCTTCTTCACCAGCATGAGCTGCGATGCCGCGATGCCCACGCCCACACCCAGGCCCGAGCGGCGCAGGAAAGAGCGGCGATCCATCGTGGGAATCGGCTGTGCCAGGCCGCGCTGCAACGAATGGACAAAGGGCGAGCGCGACTGCATCGCAGTGCCGCCCGATTTCTTGGTCAACAACATGGAAGTCTCCTTCGCGCCGGGGCGTCAGACGAGCGTGGTCTTGTAGTAGCGCTTCACGTGCTCTGAGAGCTGATAGCCGCCGCCCTTCTCGGGCGCGGGCTTCGGCTGCGCGACGGTATCGGGCGGCTGCAAGGTCGCGTGCGGCAGCAATGTCGCCGTTGCGGCGACTGCTCCCACCGTTCCGACGCCTGCAAACAAGGTCCTGCGCGACAACTTCCGATTCGGCTGGCTCATCTCGTCTCCTTGGGCACGGTGTGCGGATATGCGCCGCCGTGCATGGGTTTCGCTCGCTGACTGTATCCGTGCACAGGGTGCGCTGCAACCATGCAAACACCAAGACCTGCGCTTCGATGTTGCGCTGCATTAGATGAGAATCCGCCCATGCTTGCTCTTCCGCGCTTTTTCGGCCGCGCACTCGCGCGCTATCTCTCCACGCCGCGCCCACGCTCGCAGACAGGCACACCGGCCGATCCGCGCAAGCTGCTGCAGTGCCTGCAGCCGTGCGATGTGCTGCTGGTGGAAGGGAGCACCCGCATCTCCAGCGCGATCAAGTACCTCACGCAGTCGACGTGGTCGCACGCGGCGATCTATGTCGGCTCGCACCTGGGCGGCGAGGACGAAGAGGGCCGGCCTTACCTCTTCGTCGAAGCCGACATCGTGAAGGGCGTGTGCAAGCGGCCGCTTGCGCAATACGAGCACTACCACACGCGCATCTGCCGCGCACGGCATCTGAGCGACGAACACAAAGTTCGCATCGTGCGCGAAGTGTCGCGGCAAATCGGCCATCAATACGACATGAAGAACGTGCTGGACCTTGCGCGCTACCTCTTCCCCGCGCCGCCCGTGCCGCAGCGTTTTCGACGCAGCATGATCGCGCTGGGAAGCGGCGATCCGACCAAAGCCATCTGCTCATCGCTGATCGCCGACGCCTTCCAGAGCGTCGGCTACCCGGTGTTGCCAGTGGTCACGCAGGACGAGAAGTCGGCTCGCGAGATCTGGCGCATACGGGACAAGAGCCTGTATGCGCCGCGCGACTTCGACGTGTCGCCCTACTTCGAGATCGTCAAGCCGACACTGGTGCGCGGCTTCGATTACCGCGAGATCGAGTGGAGCTCGTCGTCATTCCAGCAGATCGAAGCCCTGGACCTCGACGCTCAGGAAAGCGCTCGTGAAACCGGCCAATGACGCGTAGAACTTCGCCTTCGGGTGCTGCGCTATCGCATCGCACATCTGCTGCGCCCATGGCTGAACGTGCGTCGAAAAGAACTCGCGCTGCTTCGTGAGGTTCGCCACTTCGACGTCGTCGCCCGCGATCAAATAACGCATCACTTCGCAGAGGTAGGCGAAGTGATCTTCGGTCTCGGGCATCGTCTCGTCACGCTCGAGACCCAGCGCAGCGAGATCGGTGCGCAATCGCGCGAGCGGGCGCTCATTGAGAAAGCCGCTCAAGAAGTGCGAGCCGAACAGGTAGAGCTCGGGCTTGCCGACGCCACCGAAAAGCGCGTCGTATTCGCCCGCAATATCACGGTCCGACATTTCGCGCGCCGTGCCGACGAAAGCACGCCACGGCTCTTCGAGGAAAGCGCCCGCCGCAGGCGCTTCGGTGACGGCAACGCGAATCGATTCGAGCAGTTCGTGCGAGGGCGGCGCGTAATAAAGCTGCGCAAGAAGCCCGTAGATTTCGGCCCGCGCGGTTTCTTCGTCCATCATAGGTGGGTGATCTTCGCCTCGTCGTTCGCCGAGAAGATATCGATCACGCGGCAGTCTCCGCACATCTTCAGGCGCTCCAGAGCCGCGCCCTGGAACATCGCATGGCCCACGAGCTTGGCGGTCATCGCCTCGATGCCCTTCAGCGTGCCGAAAGGCTTGCCGCAGCGGATGCACGCGAATGGCTTCGACTCGTGGAGCACGCGCGGCTCCTTTCGTGCGGACGTGGTCGCCAGGCGCGGCACGAGCGCGATGGCGTTCTCCGGGCAGGTCTTCTCGCACAGGCCGCACTGCACGCAGTTCTTCTCGACGAAGCGAAGCTGCGGCGCAGTGGGGTTGTCCTGCAGCGCGGACACGGGGCACGCGCCCACGCAACTCATGCACAGCGTGCACTTGTCCTTGTCGACTTCGACGGTGCCGAAGGGTGCGCCCCGCGGCAGGGCGATAAATTCTGGGACGGCGCTTGCTCCCGCGATCAGGTGATCGATCGCGAGCTCCAGCGTCGTGCGCTTTTCGACGGGGACGGCGAAACTCGCGCGCTGTGCAGGTCCGCGCGCTTGTTTGCGCGCGACAAGCTGGAGCTCCTGGTCGAGATCCGCGAAGTGCCTGGCCTCGATCAGCGTGAAATGCGAGCCCTCGTAGCCAAGCCCACCGAGGATCGCCTGCGCGACAGCCATCTGCTCGCGCACCGCGTCGTGGTATTGCGGCGCCTCTTCGTCGGTCATCAGCACCGCCACCTGCGATGCGCCATAGGCGACGGCCGAAAGCCACAGGTCGATGCCCACGCTCGCCGAATGCCACAGCGCGAGCGGAATCACATTCGCCGGCACGCCTTGCATCGCACCGAGCTGCGCAGCGCGGCCGAGCTCTTCGACCATCGCCTGCCCGTGCTCCTGGCTGTGCAGAAGCACCACGGCCTTGTCGCCGCCTGCACGCGCATAGACCGAGAGCAGCGTCTTTAGCTTCACCGCCTGTTCGCTCGCGCGCGGATAGGCGTACGAAATCGCACCCGTTGGGCACACCGTCGTGCACGTGCCGCAGCCGACGCACAGGTTCGGGTTCACCTTGATCTGGTTGCGCGACTTCTCGCTTGCGATCGCCTCGGCCGAGCACACGTCGATGCACGCCGTGCAGCCGGTCTTCTCGTTGCGGCTGTGC
>DATJJL010000025.1:0-9280 GCA_035492155.1 Ramlibacter sp.
GTGCACGGCGCATCCGGCTGGCGATAGCGCGTCTTCGACCCGTAAGTGCCATCGCGAGGGGCCGCACCTGCAATCCAGCTTGCGTCGTCCGCATCGAGCGCGGCCGACTGCAGCCACGGATGATCGTGCCCCTGCACGACCCGCAGCGTGTTGTGTTCGATGTCCTTCCTGGCAACGAACCACGGCGCGTGTTCCCCGCCGCCGCGCTGCGCACCCCTGGCCTTGATGCCGCCGATGCCCAGCCCCTGCCGCTGGCCCAGCGTGTAGAACGACAAGCCCTGATGCTCGCCGATCGTGCGGCCCTTCTCGTCCTTGATCGGACCCGGTTCCTTGTTGATGTAGCGATTGAGGAACTCGCGGAAAGGCCGCTCGCCGATGAAGCAGATGCCGGTGGAGTCCTTCTTCTTCGCGTTGGGCAGGCCGATTTCCGTCGCGATGCGACGCACCTCGGTCTTGCGCAACTCGCCCACCGGGAAGAGCGACTTCGCCAGCTGCGTCTGCGTGAGGCGATGCAGGAAGTAGCTCTGGTCCTTCGTTTCATCGAGTCCCTTGAGCAGTTCGAAATGCTCGCCGACCTGTCGCACGCGTGCGTAGTGTCCCGTCGCGATCTTGTCCGCGCCCAGGCGCATCGCATGGTCGAGGAAGGCCTTGAACTTGATCTCGGCGTTGCACAGCACGTCGGGGTTCGGCGTGCGCCCGGCCTGGTACTCGCGAAGGAACTCGGCGAAGACGCGGTCCTTGTATTCGGCCGCGAAGTTGACGTGCTCGATCTCGATGCCCAGCACGTCGGCCACCGATGCGGCGTCGAGGAAGTCCTGGCGCGACGAGCAGTACTCGTCGTCGTCATCGTCCTCCCAGTTCTTCATGAAGATCGCAACGACGTCGTGGCCCTGCTGCTTGAGCAGCCACGCGCTGACCGCGGAGTCCACGCCTCCGCTCAAACCCACCACGACACGTGATTTCGCGCGAGGCCTCGTACTCATTTGTGCGATTATCCCAGCGCGTCGTCTTGCCGACGTGCCGCCACTAGGCAAGACACTATTTCACTCATGCTCTACCGGCCTGCCACTCCGCCGTTTCCTCGCGAGCGCATGTCGCCCGCCGCAATGGCGACAACGACGGCGATCCACGCGGGGCTCCTGTGGCTCTTGCTGCAGTACTCGCCGCTCGTGCCCACGGTTCGCTATGTGGTGTACCAGTACGTGCGGCCGATCAGCCCTTCGGCCAACGCGAGCCGCGCCATCACCGTGCGACCGCCGACCACCAGCCCGGGCGCCGACATGTCGGTGTTCTCGAACACGCCGGAATCGACGTTGCCGCTGAAGGCGACGAAGCAGTTGCCCGAAACGCTCCAGCGCAAGGAGCCGCATCCCGCGCCCAAGCCGCCGGAGCCCGAGAAGACCCGCGAATCGGCGCTGCCTGAGCCGTCCGTGCCCGCGCCGCCGGACGTCGCACCCGCCGTTCCGGTTCCGGTCCCACCGCTGCCGATCCCGCAGCCGCCGCCCGCACCTGCGCCTGTGCCGCTCGAGCCGCCCGCCCCGGTGCCCGTCCCTGTGCCTGCACCCGCGCCAGTTCCGACACCCGAGCCGGCGCCCGCCCCGGTGCCTGCGCCTGCACCTGTGCCCGCACCGGAGCCCGTTCCCGCGCCGGTACCTGCGCCAGCACCTGTTCCGGCGCCCGCGCCCGCGCCCGAGCCGCCGGCACCGGCACCGGCACCATCGGCCCCCGCACCGACGCCACCCGCTCCGCCCGCGCCTGCACCGGTCCCAGCGCCGCCTGCCCCTGCGCCTTCGCCTGCAGCGCCTGTGCCTGCACCGCCGGCGCCCGCACCCACGCAGCGGCTGCAAGGCCCGGTGGTCGATGTGCCCGTTGCGCCGGGCTCGCCCGGTGCGGGTACCGCAACGCCGATCGCCGTGCCTGCGCCGCCCGGCTGGGGCATCGTTCCTGCGCCGGCACCGCGCGCCGCGTTGCCGCCCGCCCCCGTGCTCACGCCGCGGGGCATTCCGCCGATCGAAGGCCCGTATCGCACGCAGCCGCAGCGCAGCCTGTCGGACATGGCGAATGCGCAGCTGCGGCGCGACCGGAAAGATCCGCTCGCGCAGGCCGTCGACAACTCTGCCAAGGACGATTGCCTGCACGCGCCGGACAAGCCAGGCATGCTCGGCGGCCTGCTGAATGCGCCCGTGGTGGCGGCGAAGGCGTTGACGGGCAACTGCCCGAAATAAGGAGTTCGCGATGAACGAAACACTCGAGTTCGACGGCGTTCGCTATCTCGATGGCCATGCATCCGATCCGCGCAAGCTGGGCTGGATGCTCGGCGCGCCGCCGCCCCCGGACAAGCTCATCACCTTCGCGGGCGATCGCTTCCTCGACTTTCCTCAGATACGCTGGTCGCTCGCGCACATGCGAGAGCTCGCGCCGACGGTCGCGGTGCGGCGTGGTGATGCGCCGCGGCTTTCCTTCGGCGCGCCCGATCACGACGATGCGGCCGCGATCGACGAGCTTTCGTTCACCGACATGCACGGACGGCAACGCCGGTTCGATGCAGCGCTCGTCGACACCTACACCGACGGCATCGTCGTGCTGCATCGCGGCCGCGTGGTGTACGAACGCTACTTCGGCGCGCTCGAGCCGCACATTGCGCATTCGTGTTTCTCCATCACGAAGTCGTATGCGGCCACGCTGTGTGCGTCGCTCGTGCACGAACGTGTGCTCGACGACACGAAGCCCATCCCGCACTACCTGCCCGAGATGCGCGGCACCGCGTACGACGACGCGACGCTGCGGCAGGTGATGGACATGCAGACGGGGCTTGCCTACACCGAGGTGTATGCCGAGCCGGGCTCCAGCATCTGGGATTACGCGCGTGCATCCGGCCTTCGCCCGCGCCCGGCGGGTTATTCAGGCGCGGCGACGTCGTGCGACTACCTGCGCACGCTTCGCCAGCAAGGCGCGCATGCGCAGGCGTTCGCGTACAAGACGGTGAACACCGAGGTGATGTGCTGGGTGATGGCGCGCGTCACCGGCCAGTCGCTCGACGCGATGCTGCACGAGCGCCTGTGGTCACCGCTGGGCTGCGAGGAGGAGGGCTACATCGTGGTCGACCCCGCCGGCATGCCGATGGGCGGCGGTGGCTTGTCCGCGAGCCTGCGCGACCTGGCGCGCTTCGGCGAGCTGATGCGGCGCGGCGGCGACTGGCATGGCCGCCAGCTCATCCCCGCGGCGGCAGTGGCGGAAGTGCGCAGCGGCGACGACCCCGCGAAATTCGCGAAGGCGGGCTACACGCTTTTGCCCGGCTACTCGTATCGCAACATGTGGTGGGTGTCGCACAACGAGCTCGGCGCTTTCGAGGGCCGCGGCATCCATGGCCAGCGCCTGTATGTCGCGCCTTTGGCAGAGATGGTGGTGGCGCGCTTTGCTTCTCATCCCGTCGCGTCCAGCGCCGCGAACGACCCGATCACGCTGCCGCAATTGCTCGCGCTCGGGCGGATGTTGCGCGGCGCTTGACCGCTAGCCGCGCGGTGTCTTGAGAACGCTGGCGTCCGCGTACACGGCGGACATCGGCAGGCGCACGCCGGCGATGTAGTCCTCGATGCACTTGAGTACGAGCGGGCTGCGATGCCGGTCTTTCGTCGCGCGCACTTCATCGGCCGTCATCCACACCGTGCGCACGATGCCTTCATCGAGAGGACGACCCGGATGATGCGCGCCGAGATCGCCACAGAACGCGAGGCGCAGGTAGGTCTGGTCCTCGCCCGTGGAGTTCTTGCGCGAGCGCGCGAAGTAGATGCCCAGCACCGCAGTCGGCGTGAAGTCGTAAGCCGCTTCCTCGAGCACTTCGCGCGCGCAGCCTTGCGCCGGCGTTTCGCCCGGCTCCAGATGACCGGCCGGGTTGTTCAATTTCAGGCCGAGCGCCGTCTCCTCTTCGATCAAAAGGAATTTCCCATCGCGCTCGATGACGGCGGCGACGGTCACGCGGGGAGTCCAGCGGGAGGGCATGGGCGATTATGTCGTGCGGCACAATGCGCGGGTCTGCGCTATCCGGGCCTTTCATGCGAAACACACTCCGTGTCGTTGCCTTCCTCGCTTTCATTGCCTTCGCTGCTGTCGCGTTCGCGCAAGCTTCGGCGCCCGCAGCATCGGCACCGGTGCTGCCCGCGATCAAGGCGCCCGCATCCATCGCGAATCCGTACGGCCTGCAGGCGATGTGGGAGCAAGGCGACTGGGTCGCGCGCATCACCATCCTCATCCTGGCGGTGATGTCCCTCGCGAGCTGGTATGTGCTCGTCAGCAAGCTCATCGCGCAGTCGCGCATGGGTGCACAGGGGCGCGCCGCGAACGCGTCGTTCTGGAAATCCGACACGGTGCGCCAAGGTGCCGAAACGCTGCAAAAAGGCAGCCCCTATCGCTTCATCGCCGAATCGGCCCTCGAAGCAACGCGCAAGCATGACGGCCTCATCGGGCAGGTGGACCTCAACACATGGATGGCGCAAAGCATCGAAAGGTCGATCGCCACGGTTCACAGCCGGATGCAAGGGGGACTCGCGGTACTCGCCACGGTGGGATCCACCGCGCCTTTCGTGGGGTTGTTCGGCACCGTCTGGGGCATCTACAACGCGCTCGTCAAGATCGGCGCGTCGGGGCAGGCCTCCATCGACAAGGTCGCCGGCCCCGTGGGCGAAGCGCTCATCATGACCGCGCTGGGCCTCGCGGTCGCGGTGCCGGCGGTGCTCGGCTACAACTGGCTCGTGCGGCGCAACCGCGTGGGCATGGACAGCATCCGCTCCTTCAGCTCCGACCTGCACACCGTGCTGCTCGCGGCGGCGTCGAAGAAGGCCTGATGGCGATCCGCTTTCCGCACCAGCTGCCCGACGCCGACGATGCCCTGATGGCGTCGATCAACACGACGCCGCTGGTGGACGTGATGCTGGTGCTGCTCATCATCTTCCTCATCACGATCCCGGTGGTGAACAGCTCGATCGCCGTCACGCTGCCGCGCGAAGCGACGCACGAAAGCCAGGCGCTGCCGCAGAACGTCATCGTCACGGTCGATGCGCAAGGCGCCGTGTATTGGTTCGATCAGCCCGTGGCCAACAACGACGCTCTGGTCGCGCAGCTCGCCCGGGCCGCCGCGCAGCAGCCGCGGCCCGAGCTGGACATTCGCGCCGATGCGCGCGCCGACTACGACGCCGTCGGCCGCGTCGTCTATGCCGCGCAGCAGGCCGGCATCGAGCGCATCGGCTTCCTCACGGAGCCGCCTTCACCGTGAGCGCACCATGATCCCTGTCGACAGCGACGAAGGCGATGCCGACATGATGGTCGACATCAACACGACGCCGCTCGTGGACGTGCTGCTGGTTCTGCTCGTGATGCTCATCATCACGATCCCGATCCAGCTTCATTCGGTGAACCTCGAGATGCCGAGCGTCAATGCGCCGCAGCCGCCTGTGGAGCCGACCATCGTGCAGCTCGACGTCACAGCCGCCGGCGCGTTCACATGGAACGGCGAACAGCTTGCCAATCGCGACGAGCTCGATGCGAGGCTGCGCGATGCGGCCGCGCAGGCCGACCCACCCGAGATTCACGTGCGCCCCGACCGCGCAGCGAAGTACGACGCCGTGGCGGCCGCGCTGGCGAGCGCGCAGCGCTTCGGCCTGCAGAAGATCGGGCTCGTGGGCTCGGAGCAATTCGCGCACTGACCGCCCACCGTCCGCCACGGACGCGGTACGCTTGCCGCATGCAGGATCCGGCGCTGTTCGTGCTCATGTATGGCGTGTTCCCGCTGTGGGTCGCCGCGGGCTTTGCCGACTGGGTGTGTCATGCGCGCACCGGCATCGCAATCACCAGCGGCCTTGCGGAAAACATGCTGCACTGGTTGATGTACGCCGAGATCGCGCTGGGCATCGCGGCAATCGCGTTTTTCGAACTCAATGCGGCTGTGCTCGCCATCGTGCTTGCCGTCTTCATCGTGCACGAGATCACCGTCTACGGCGAACTGCGATTCAGCACCATCCGCCGCGATGTCGCGCCCTTCGAGCAGATGGTGCACAGCTTCATGGAGTTGCTGCCGCTCGTGTCGCTGCTGCTGCTCGCGCTCATCGCCTGGCCGCTTCGCCTGGACGACTTGTCGCTGCGCCCGCGGCAAGGACCATGGCCGATCAACTACATGGCCGCTGGTCTCATGGCCACCTTTCTCTTCAACGTCCTGCCGCTGCTGCAGGAGACGGCGTCCTGCCTGCGCGGACGCAAGCCACGCGGGGCGGCCTACACGCCACGTGTCGAGCCGCACCTTTAGTGCCTCCCTTCGGGGCAGCCGCGGATCCGGCTTTGCCGGTCCGCCGGTTGCGCCCCCTTGAGGGGGAGGCGCCGCAGGCGCTTCGGGGGTGGGTCAAGCCTCATATTCGCTGGATCCCTGCACCCAGATGAAGGACTGCAGGTCGATCATGTCGCGCGCCTTGAAGCCGGGCCGCCGGTCGAGATCCCGCCGGATGATCGCCGCGAAGGTCTGCAGCGAGTGGTACACGGCCCACGATAGTTTCGAGCGGTACTGGAAGTCGTAGCCGTATGCGTGCGCCGCGCGGCGCGTCACCATCGGTTTGAGGAAGATGTGCTTGTCCGGCCGCGCAATGAAGCCGAACACAGTGACGATCGGCCAGGTGAGCACCGGACCTTCACGGCGCGGCAGTTCGGACACGGCCTGAGCCCAGTCCTCGAACTTGCGATGCGGCGAGCCGCGCGCCCAGAGGAAGGCGTAGAGCTCCGTGGCGAACAGGCGGGCACCGGCCGGCGACTTGAGCGCATCGCGCAGCGCCATCTTCTCGAAGGAGAACAGCAGGTTCGTTCGCGATTCGATGCGGACCGCGGCGTCGGCGATCTGGCGGAACTCGCCGCGCGCGAGCAGCTTGCGGAATTCGACGGGACCCAGTTCGGCCTGCCATTCGAGGTGCGCACGCTCCTTGTAGGATCGTTCGGCGACCTGGTAAGTCGCGTCGGCGAACCCATCGGGATAAAACAGTTCGAACTTGCGCCGGCATCGAGCCGCGCCGAGATAGTTGACGTTGCCGGCGCGTGCGCCGGACTGCGGATGGGTGAGGGAAGCAAGGCGGGCCATGGGGGCAGTCTTCGGCCCGCGTTACCTCATCGGTTGTGGGAAATCGGCTCGCCCCTTCGTAGGACTCACGCTGACGCAGGTATCAAACGTAATCTGGTGATCTCGGAGGGTGCGCCGAAGCGCTTCGGCGGGCCCCAGTAGCCCGTTCCGCGGCTCACGTAAACCCACAGCTCATCCAGCCGGTACAGCCCGGCAGTGAACGGCTGCTGCAATCGCACGAAGAAATTCCAGGGCAGGAACTGCCCGCCGTGCGTGTGACCCGAAAGCTGCAGGTCGAAGCCCGCTTTCGCCGCGGCACGTGCGCTGCGCGGCTGGTGCGCGAGCAGCACCTTCGCTTTCGCATCGGCGGGGGCGCCCGCGATGGCCTGCTGCGGATCGCTGGCGTGTTCGCGGTGGAAGCGCCCCGCGCCAAAGTCAGGCACGCCGGCGATGACGAGCTTTTGTCCATCGCGCTCGATCACGACATGCTCGTTGTGCAGCACCTTCAGGCCCATCCGCTCGAGCTCGTTCATCCACGCCAGCGCGCCCGAGTAGTACTCGTGGTTGCCCGTGACGAAATAGCTCCCGTGCCGGGACACGAGATGCGACAGCGGCGCGACATGCTCGCGCAGTTCCGGCACGCTGCCGTCGACGAGATCGCCCGTGATCGCGACCATGTCGGCCTGCAGCTCGTTCACGGCCTTGACGATCCCTTCGACATAGCCACGGCGAATCGTCGGGCCCACGTGCACGTCGCTCAGCTGCACGATCGAAAAACCGTGCAGCGCCGCAGGCAGCCCCGCGATGGGCACGTCGACATGCACGATATGTGCGATGTGCCGTGCGTTCCAGAAACCGACGGCCGACATGAAAAGGGCGAGCGCAGGAACGAGTTCGGCCGTGATGCGTTCCAGGTCCTCGAAGCGGAAAAGCGCCGGCGCTGCAAGCTTTGGAATGGCAGCGAGGATCAGAAGGACATCGCGAAGAAAGGTCGCGACCAGCAGCGACGAGAACAGGCCAAGAAAGAAAAGGCCCACCGTGGTGACGCGGTCGGCCTGCCGGCGAAAACGCAGGCCCAGCGGCACCATCACCGCCGATACCAGGACAAGCGCTGCGACCGCGTACGACCACGGCGCCACGAGGTCGGGCAGGAGCCGCGCGGCGATATAGAAGTGCAGTGCGGCGCAAAGGCCGAAGACGATGAGGGCGGACATGGCTGGAAGTTGGACTTGCAAGACTAGCGGACGTTCGCCGCGGGCGGGTTAGGCGGGGATGAGGCCCGTGCGGCCGAAACCGCTTGACCCGAGTCAAGAACGCGACAAATCAAGCACACCCGGGGGCTGAGGGATGCTGTCGAGCAGTGCGCTGCATCAGTTAAGCTCACGGCCGACCTACCGGAACAACAAGAGGCTCTTTCATGTTGATAGGCGTACCCGCCGAGGTGGCGGCTGGAGAAAAGCGCGTCGCAACCGTCCCCGACGTCGCGCAGAAACTGGTGAAGCTCGGTTTCACGGTAGCCGTGCAAAGCGGCGCGGGCGACGCGGCGAATTTCGCGGACGACACGTACGTCGCCGCCGGCGCGCAGATCGTGCCGACAGCAGCGGACATCTGGGGCAAGTCCGACATTGTCTTCAAGGTGCGGCCCCCGACGACGCAAGAAGTCGGCATGCTGCGCGAAGGCGGCACGGTCATCGGCTTCATCTGGCCGGCTCAAAACCCCGAGCTCATGCAGCAGCTCGCCGCGAAGAAGGCCACGGTGCTGGCCATCGATGCACTGCCGCGCCAGCTGTCGCGCGCGCAGAAGATGGACGCGCTCACCTCGATGGCGGGTATCAGCGGCTATCGCGCGGTGATCGAAGCTGCCAATGCTTTCGGCCGCTTTTTCAACGGACAGATCACGGCCGCGGGCAAGGTGCCGCCGGCGCGTGTGTTCATTGCCGGTGCGGGTGTCGCGGGCCTCGCGGCGATCGGCACTGCAGCGAACCTCGGCGCGATCGTGCGTGCAAACGACACGCGCGCCGAAGTGGCCGACCAGGTGAAGTCGCTCGGCGGCGAATTCGTGAAGGTCGAATACGAAGAGGAAGGCTCGGGCGGCGGCGGCTACGCGAAGGTGATGAGCGAAGGCTTCCAGAAGGCGCAGCGCGACATGTATGCGCGCGAAGCCAGGGACGCCGACATCATCATCACCAC
>DATJJL010000026.1:0-7357 GCA_035492155.1 Ramlibacter sp.
GTGCGGGATCTATTGAAATTGAGTGCCGAAAATTTCAGGTTCCTGCAAACCGTGCTATCCAGGTATGAGTCGAGCTTGAAGAGAGTGGACGTGGCGCAGGGCCACGAAGCCGTGGCTGCCGATTTGCTGGCCGACTGGGAAGAAACGCATCGGCCAACCTTGCATTCCTTCTCGATCATGAGGCAACACAACGCGCAACTTTCCCCCGCAGAATTCGCCAGCGCCCACAAGGACAGTATCGGTAACAGAGCAGGGTGGAGGCCGCTGAGCCTGATGATGGCCGCCCTCTGGGCCGGCACTGGGGCGTCGTATCACAAGCTTCAGTCGCTGAATCCCGAACAGCCGTTCCAATCTGATCAACCCAATTTCCTGAATCCCAGTGACGCCGACAAGGCGGCGACGGGAGCGTTCTACGCGTGTACGATCGTGGGAGCCCTTCTTTCCCTCTTCCTGATTATTCAGTTCTGCGCGACTTTGAGTGCGCGAGTGCGTGAGGGCAGGCAGGACATGAGCGTGGCATTGTCCAAGAATGCGGAAAAGGCAACGACGCGAGTCAACACCGCGCAATCACGGGTGGACGAAATGGAGGGCTTCGTCGTCCAGGAACTCGAACGAGTGGGCGGGCCGGCCGATGGACCCAGACTCGAGGAAATCATCGAGTTTCCGCGGCAGGCCGCCGGTGCCTCGTCCGCAACTTCAACTTATGCCGGCGGCGCCGGTCTTTTTGGTCCGCTTGAAGACTGGTCCACCAAGCAGACAGGCGAGCACGAGTGGGAAATGCGAAGTGACGGCAAAGATCCGGTCACCCTGGACCGCGCCCAGTTGCGGCTCATTCGCGCACTTCGCGATGGCGACGTCGTGTCGCGAACCGACCTCGAAACGGCCCTCGAAGACGCGTCGGCAAATGTCGAAGATCGGCTGAACGGCATGGCGCAGAAATTCGCGGCACTGGGTGTGACCCTGGAACGGCCCGAGGAGGGCAGCTACCGCCTTCAACGAAGCGACGCTTGAGGTAAGTCCGGATGGCCGTTTGGGCCACGGCGCTACGATTGGCTGCATGGCGCAGTCACCCGGTCATCACGAAGCGTTGCCGCTGGACGGCCAGCGCATCCTCGAACTCGCGGCGCGCTCGATGTTCGACCTCTTCGCGAATGCGAGCGAGGGCATGCTGCTCGTCGACCGCGATGCGCGGGTCGTCTGGATCAACGAGCAGTACAAACGTTTTCTTCCGGCACTGGGCTTCGAGCGCGCGGAGGATTTCGTCGGCCACCCGGTGTCGGAGGTCGTGCAGAACACGCAGATGCATCGCGTGATCCGCACGGGCAAGCCGATCCTCATCGATCTGCTTTCCAATCGCGCCGGCACTTTCGTCGTCAGCCGCATTCCGCTGCGCGACGAAAGCGGCGAGGTGATCGGCGCGCTGGGCATCGTGCTCTTCGATCATCCCGAGACGACGCTTCAGCCCTTGATCCAGAAATTCGCCGAGCTCAATCGCGATCTCGACGAAGCCAAGCGCGAACTCGCCACGCAGCGGCGCAACAAATACACCTTGGCCAGCTTCGTCGGGACGAGCCCCGCGGCGACGGAAGTGAAGCGCCAGGCGCGACGAGCGGCGATGTCGTCCAGCCCCGTGCTCTTGCTCGGCGAGACGGGCACGGGCAAGGAACTGCTCGCGCATGCGATTCATGGCGCATCGTCGCGCGCGGCGGGTCCACTCGTGAGCGTGAACATCGCCGCCGTGCCCGACACATTGCTCGAAGCGGAGTTCTTCGGTGTCGCGCCGGGTGCTTATACGGGCGCGGACCGAAAAGGGCGCGACGGCAAGTTCAAGCTCGCCGATGGCGGCACTTTGTTCCTCGACGAGATCGGCGACATGCCGCTCGCGCTGCAACCCAAGCTGCTGCGCGCGCTGCAGGAGCGAGAGATCGAGCCGCTGGGCTCCAACAAGCTCGTGCGTTTCGACGCGCGCGTGATCGCCGCAACGTCGCGCGATCTCGGCGAGCTCGTGCGCGAGGGCAAGTTTCGCGAAGACCTCTATTACCGCTTGAACGTGCTGCCGATTCGCGTGCCGCCGCTGCGCGAGCGGCGCACGGACATTCCCGCGCTGGTCGAAATACTGGCCGAAGACATCGGGCCGCCTTCGCCGGAGTTCAGTGCGGATGCGATCGCGTTGCTGTCGGCGCAAGCGTGGCGCGGCAACATACGCGAGCTGCGCAACGTGTTGGAGCAAACGGCGATGCGCAGCGATTCGCCATACCTCGACGCGCAGGATGTCGAGAGGGTGCTGCGCGATTCAGGCGTGACGCAGATCGCACCGGCTGCAAAGCCCGCGTCTGCTGAAGCGAACAAGCCTGAATCGCAGGTGCTGCGCCGGTTGTCCGAGCAGGTGGCGGAGATCGAACGCCAGGCGATAGAGGCCGCGATCGCCGCGACGTCGGGAAACAAACTCGCGGCCGCGAAGCTGCTTGGCATCTCGCGGGCGAAGCTCTACGAGCGGCTGGACGTTATGTCTGATTTTCGGACACATGACTGAAAATCGGACATTGATGAGTGTCTGAATATCGGACACTTGGGCCGAGTCGAAAATAAATTTCCAATCGAATCAATGCTCTTTACTCTGGCACGGCACATGCATGAGCCAGGCCGTCCGTCCGTTCGCAGTTATTACAAAGGAGACACCATGAATCGCCGCAACTGGCTGGCGCTCGCAGCGCTGGCCGCCTCTGCGCTCACCACACCCTTCGCTTTCGGCCAGGCCAAGGACATCAAGATTGCGCACATCCACAGCGTCACCGGTCCGCTCGAAGCCTATGGCAAGCAGACTTCCACCGGCTTCATGATGGGCCTGGATTACGCGACGAACGGAACCATGAAGGTCAACGGTCACAAGATCGTCGTGATGGAAAAGGACGACCAGGGCAAGCCGGATATCGGCAAGTCGCTGCTTCAGTCGGCGTACGCGGACGACAAGGTCGATCTCGCGGTGGGCCCGACGGCGTCGAACGTCGCGCTTGCGATGCTGCCCGTCGCCGAGGAATACAAGAAGATCCTGCTTGTCGAGCCGGCCGTGGCCGATTCGATCACCGGCGACAAGTGGAACCGCTACATTTTCCGCACGGGCCGCTCGAGCTCGCAGGACGCGATCGCGAACGCGGTCACCATCGACCAGCCCGGCACCGAGGTCGCGACGCTCGCGCAGGACTACGCCTTCGGCCGCGACGGCGTGAAGGCGCTGAAGGATGCGCTGAAGAAAGCGAAGGTCGTTCACGAGGAGTACCTCCCGCAGAACACGACCGATTTCACCGCGGGCTTCCAGCGCATCGTCGATGCGATGAAGAACAAGCCGGGCCGCAAGGTGCTCTTCGTGATCTGGGCCGGCGCGAACCCGCCGTTCGCCAAGCTCGCCGATCTCGACCTGAAAAAGCGCTACGGCATCGAGGTGGCGACGGGCGGCAACATCCTCCCGGCCATGGTTCCGTACAACAACTTCCCGGGCATGGAAGGCGCAAGCTACTACTACTTCGGCTTCTCCAAGAACCAGGCCAACCTGTGGCTCGTGACGAACCACTACCAGCGCTTCAAGTCGCCGCCTGACTTCTTCACGGCCGGTGGTTTCTCCGCAGCGATGGCCATCGTGACGGCGCTCAAGAAAACGGGCGGCGACACCAACACCGAAAAGCTCATCTCCGCGATGGAAGGCATGACGTTCGATACGCCGAAGGGCCCGATGACCTTCCGCAAGCAAGACCACCAGGCGATGCAGTCGATGTACCACTTCCGCGTGTCGGCCGGCGCCCACCCGGGTGCGATGCCGGACCTCACGCTCGTCAAGGAGATCAAGGCGAGCGAGATGGACGTGCCGATCAGGAACGGCCGGAAGTAACCCATTCCACAGGCGCGGCCGCGCCTCTTTTTGTTTCGTTGTTCGAGGAACCCCCGGCGACACGGGGGATGAGGGATTGTTTTGTCCCAACCTTATAGGAGACTCTCGATGACATTCAGGAAGGTGTTCCACGCCCTCGTGGGCGCTGCGGCTTTCGCCTGCGCTGCGGCGCATGCGGCTTCGGCATTGCCGGCACTCAACGTCGACAAGACGAAGATCACGGTATCGGGGCTTTCGTCCGGCGGCTTCATGGCGAACCAGCTCGGCTATGCGTACTCGTCGACGTTCTCGGGCGTCGGCGTTTTCGCGGGCGGGCCGTACAACTGCGCTGCGCACAACAACTACACGGCATGCATGTACAACGCGACGATCTCCAGCTCGCAGTTGTCCACGATGCAGACCGACATCAACAACTGGAGCGGCAGCCAGATCGACGCGAAGGCGAACGTCGCGAACCAGAAGGTCTACATGTTCGTAGGCACGAGCGACTACACGGTGGGCCCGAACCCGATGAACGCCGTGAACACGCAGTACACGAACAACGGCGTGACCAGCGGCAACATGCAGTACGTGCAGCAGTCGGGCGCGGCGCACGTGTTTCCGACCGACTTCGATTCGACGGGCAACAACGCTTGCAACTCCAGCGCGTCGCCTTACATCAGCAACTGCAGCTACGACGGCGCGAAGGCGCTGTTCACCAAGTTGTACGGAACGCTGACCGCGCGCAACAACTCGCCGGCCGCCGGCAACTACATCCAGTTCGACCAGACGCCGTACATCGGCAGCAACCCGGGCATGGAGACCACAGGCTGGATCTACGTGCCCGCCAATTGCGCAAGCGGCTCGCAGTGCAAATTGCACGTCGCGCTGCACGGCTGCCTGCAGAACTACGACACCATCGGCGACAAGTTCATCAAGAACACCGGCTACACGCGCTGGGCCGACACGAACAGCATCATCGTGCTGTTCCCGCAGACCAAGGTGGACAACACAAGCCACGCGACGGCCGACAGCGGCTCGCTCGCCAACGCCAACGGCTGCTGGGACTGGATCGGCTGGTACGGCACGAACTTCGCGCAAAAGCCCGGCGTTCAGATGGCGGCGATCAAGGCGATGGTCGACCATGTCGCATCGGGTTCCGGCTCCGGCGGCGGCGGCGGCGGTGGTTCGCTTCCTGCACCGACAGGCGTCGCGGTCTCGGGCGCGACCAACACAACGATGAACATCAGCTGGAGTGCCGTCACGGGCGCCGCGAGCTACAACGTTTTCCGCAATGGTTCGATGGTGAATGGCAGCGCTGTCACCAGCACCAGCTACACCGACAGCGGCCTGACTGCGGCCACGACGTACAACTGGTCCGTCGCAGCGGTCGATTCCAGCGGCGTGCAAGGCGCGACGTCGTCGACCGTGAGCGGAACGACAACAGGAGCAACCGCGACGTGCTACACCGCCAGCAACTACGCCCACACGGTCGCAGGACGCGCGTACCAAAGCGGCGGCTACACCTACGCGAACGGGTCCAACCAGAACATGGGCCTGTGGAACGTGTATGTGACGACCACACTCAAGCAAACCGGCACGAACTATTACGTGATCGGAACCTGTCCATGAGGGACTGAAACGATGAGAAAGCCATGAGCCTGCTCGCCACCAAAGATCTCACCGTCCGCTTCGGCGGACACGTGGCGGTCAATGGCGTCACCTGCGCCTTTCAACCCGGGACGCTCACCGCGATCGTCGGGCCGAACGGCGCGGGCAAGACGACGTATTTCAACCTGATCTCCGGGCAGCTCAAGGCGACGGCGGGGCAGGTCACGCTCAACGGGCGCGACCTGTCCAATCTCTCGGCCTCGCAGCGCACGCGCGCGGGGCTGGGCCGCGCTTTCCAGCTCACGAATCTCTTTCCGCGTCTCACGGTGATGGAGAACGTGCGCCTCGCCGTGCAGGCTGCGCGGGGCGGCAAGCATCACCGCGGCTTCAACTTGTGGAGCATCTGGAGCGATCACAAGGACTTGCTCGATCGCGCCGACGACATCCTCACCGCTGTCGGGATGAATGACAAGGAGAGCGAGCTCGTCTCGAATCTCCCGCACGGCGACCAGCGCAAGCTGGAGGTCGCGCTGCTGATGGCTCTCGATGCGCAGGTGTTCATGTTCGACGAGCCGACGGCCGGCATGAACGCCGCCGAAGCGCCTGTCATCCTGAACCTCATTCGCAAATTGAAGGAAGACGCGAGCAAGACCATCCTGCTCGTGGAACACAAGATGGATGTCGTGAGGGAACTCGCCGACCGCATCATCGTCCTGCACAACGGGACTTTGGTGGCGGACGGCGAGCCTGCCGAAGTGATCGCGTCGCCTATCGTGCAGGAGGCTTACCTGGGTGTGAGCCCTGTGGCCAATGCGCCGGCCGACGAGCGCGAAGTGCCGCTCGCGCGCCCCGAGCTGCGGGTAGTGAACGGGGGCGGCCAATGAACGAGAACATCCTCACGCTGTCGGGCGTGCACACGCACATCGGCGCGTATCACATCCTGCACGGCGTCGATCTCGTTGTGCCGCGTGGCCGGCTCACCATGCTGCTGGGCCGCAACGGTGCGGGCAAGACGACGACACTGCGCACGATCATGGGCCTGTGGCGCGCATCGGCCGGGCGCATCGAGTTCAACGGCCGGGACATCACCGCGATGGCCACGCCGCAGATCTCGCAATTGAATGTGGCCTACGTGCCCGAGAACATGGGCATCTTCGCGGACCTCACCGTGAAGGAGAACATGCTGCTCGCCGCGCGCTGGGCGCGGAACACCGGCCAGATCGACCAGGCGCGATTGCAGTGGATCTTCCAGCTCTTTCCCGCCGTCGAAAAATTCTGGAACCATCCGGCAGGCAAGCTCTCGGGCGGGCAAAAGCAGATGCTTGCGGTGTCGCGCGCGATCGTCGAGCCGCGCGAACTCCTGATCGTCGACGAGCCGAGCAAGGGCCTTGCGCCCGCCATCATCAACAACATGATCGACGCCTTCGCGCAATTGAAGGCGAGCGGCGTGAGCATCCTGCTCGTCGAGCAGAACATCAATTTCGCGAAGCGGCTGGGCGACACGGTGGCCGTGATGGACAACGGACAGATCGTGCATTCGGGCTCGATGAAGGAGCTTGCGCAGAACGAGGAGTTGCAGCACTCGCTGCTGGGGCTGGCGATATGAACACCACCGACTTCGACTGGAAACCTCTCGCGCTGGTGCCGCTGCTCGCACTTCTCGTGCTGCGTTTCGTCGGCTCAGGCGCAACGTGGCTCACGCTCACTGTCGCGGGCCTGGCGATGGGCATGATCATCTTCGTGATCGCGTCGGGCCTGACGCTCGTCTTCGGCCTGATGGACGTGCTGAACTTCGGGCATGGCGTGTTCATCGCCCTCGGCGCTTTCGTCGCCACGAGCGTGCTGGGCAGCATGGGCGACTACACGAATTCCGACAGCCTGCTC
>DATJJL010000027.1:0-6635 GCA_035492155.1 Ramlibacter sp.
GCCACCGTACGTGAATTCGCGAAGCATGGCTGGCGCGTCGCGCTGCTCGCACGCGGCGTCGACGGCCTGGCCGCCGCAAAGGCCGAAGCCGAAGCGCTGGGCAGCGAGGCGCTCGTCATCCCCACCGATGTCGCCGTCGAAGCACAGGTCGAGGCCGCTGCCGCGCGCGTCGAGGCCGAATGGGGCGCGATCGACGTGTGGGTGAACGATGCGATGGCAACCATCTTCTCGGACGTGATGCACATCGATCCGAAGGATTGGCGGCGCGCGACGGACGTCACCTACCTCGGCGCCGTGTGGGGCACGCTCGCCGCGCTTCGGCGCATGAAGACGCGCGGCCGCGGCACGATCGTGCAAGTCGGCTCGGCGCTCGCCTACCGATCGATTCCGCTGCAAGCGCCTTATTGCGCGGCAAAAGCGGCGATTCGCGGGTTCACGGATTCGGTGCGATGCGAGCTGGCGCACGACCAGAGCGCTATCCACATCACGATGGTGCAACTCTCGGCATTCAACACGCCGCAGTTCGGCTGGTGCCGCACCACGCTCGACAAGCGGCCGCGCCCGATGGGCCGTGTCTTCCAGCCGGAGATCGCGGCGCAGGCGGTGTATTGGGCTGCGACGCATCGCCGCCGCGAAGTGTGGGTCGGCGCGCCTGCCGTGCAGGCGATCCTCGGCACGAAGGTATTCCCCGGTCTTCTCGATCGCATGCTGGGCCGCACCGCGGTGGACGGCCAGCACACCGACGAGCCGCTGCCGCCCGGCCGCCGCGACAACTTGTATGCACCCGTTCCCGGCGATCATGGCGCGCATGGGCGCTTCGACGAGCTCGCGCACGCGAGGAGCGCGCAGTGGACGCTCAGCCGCCATCGCTACGCGTTCATGGCCGCGGCTGCTGCGCTCTGGTGGATGGCACGGCACGCCCGCGCCTCTGCCAGCTCATCAATAAAGTGGCGATGATCGCCTAGGGATATACCCGTCCCACATCGAGCCGTACGATGCAAAAATCCCGTGTTGTGCTCAACATCGACCTGAAGGTGCTCGGGCGCCTCGTCATCACCCCGCCCAAGCCGACGTTTCGCGCCTTCGGCACGTTGCCTTATGTGCGCCTGCGACAGATCCCGGTGCTGGCCGTGTTCTCTTTCATGGCGCGCATCGGCTCGTTCTACCTGTGCTGCTTCAACGGCGGCATCGAAGAGCCGCTGCCCATGGCCGTCTATCTCGAGCTGCGCGTGCTGCCCGGGTATTCGGTGCAGGCCGCGTGGTTCCGCACGCAGGCCGAATGGGCGAAGAATCTGTTGATGCACGACGACTGAAGGCGATACACCGAATGAACCCTCTCCTGATGGACTGGGAAGGGCCTTGGCACTTCCCGCCTTTCGCGCGCGCGCGCCCTGAACATTTCGAGCCCGCGTTCGAAACGGCGATGCGCGAACACGCGCAAGAACTCTCGGCGATCGCGAACAATCCGCAGCCCGCCACTTTCGACAACACGCTGGCCGCGTTCGACACGAGTGGACGCAAGCTCGCACGCGTCGAATCGCTGTTCCACAATCTTTGTTCGTCGCACACCTCGCCCGAGTTGCAGGCCGTGCAGCGGCGCATGGCCGTGCCGCTCGCCGCGCACCAGAGCGCCATCTACATGGACGCGAAGCTGTTCGCACGAGTGCAGGCGGTGCATGACCAGCGCCAGGAACTGAAGCTCGATGGCGAGTCGCTGCGGCTGCTCGACAGGGTTCATCTCGACTTCGTGCGCGCGGGAGCGAAGCTCTCGCCCGGGGCGCAAGCGCGCTACAGGGAAGTCACGCAGGAACTCGCGGAACTCACCACCGCCTTCGGGCAGAACGTGCTGCACGACGAATCGACGTGGCAGCTGCATTTGCACAGCGAAGCCGAGCTCGCCGGCCTGCCCGACTTCGTTCGCGATGCGGCAAGGAATGCGGCAGCCGAGCGCCGGCTCGATGGCTGGGCGATCACGCTGTCGCGTTCGTCGATCGTGCCCTTTCTCACGTTCTCCGAGCGGCGCGGCCTGCGCGAGCGAGCGTGGCGCGCGTGGACCACGCGCGGCGAGCATGCAGGCGAGCACGACAATCGCCCGCTGATCGTGCGCATCATGAAGCTGCGCCACGAGCAGGCGCGGCTCCACGGGTACGACACGTTTGCCGACTACGCGCTCGTGGACCGCATGGCCCGCGAGCCCAAGGCCGTGCGGCAATTGCTCGACGATGTGTGGACGCGCGCGAAACGCGTCCTCGAAAAGGAACGCGCGCAGTTGCAAGCCGCCGGCGCGCCCGCCGATCTCGAGGCATGGGACTGGCGCTTCTGGGCCGAGAAAGTGCGCCAGCGCGATTACGCCATCGACGACGCGCAAGTCAAACCCTATTTCGCGCTGGATGCGATGGTGAAGGCCGCGTTCGATTGCGCCGGGCGCCTCTTCGGCATTCGCTTCACGCATCGCCCCGAGCTGAAGATGTACCACCCCGACGTGAAGGCGTACGAGGTGCACGACGCCAAGGGAGAGCCGGTCGGCCTTTTCTTCCACGACAACTTCGCGCGGCCGAACAAGAAAAGCGGCGCGTGGATGTCGAGCTTCGTGGACCAGGCCCGCAACGGCGGCGCACTTCGGCCCGTGATCATCAACAACAACAATTTTGCGAAGGGCGAGCCCACGCTGCTGTCGTTCGACGACGTGCGCACGCTCTTTCACGAGTTCGGCCATGGCCTGCACGGGCTTTTGTCGAACGTGCACTACGTCAGGCTCTCCGGCACGGCGGTGCTGCGCGATTTCGTCGAACTGCCCTCGCAGCTTTTCGAGCACTGGATGTCCGAGCCCCAGGTATTGCGGCAGCACGCGCGCCATGTCCAGACGAATGAGCCGATTCCCGATGACCTGATCGCGAAGCTGCAGCAGGCGCGGCTTTTCGGACAAGGCTACGAGACGGTGCGCTACACCGCGAGTGCGCTCACCGACATGGCGGCGCACACGCATCCCGATCCGGCGAGCGTGACCGACTGGAGCGCTTTCGAGGCGCAGGTGCTGCGCGAGCGCGGCCTGCCCGATGCCGCGGGCTTGAACCACCGGTTCGCGCATTTCCAGCACTTGTTCTCCAGCGATTCGTATGCCGCGGGTTATTACGTCTACCTTTGGGCCGAGGTGCTCGATGCCGATGCTTTCGGCGCCTTCGATGAAGCGGCCGATCCTTTCGCGCCGGAGGTGGCCGGGCGCCTGAAGCGCTGGATCTACTCGTCGGGCAACAGCGTCGAGCCGGGCGAGGCCTTTCGTTCGTTTCGTGGCCGCGCGCCCACCATCGAGCCGCTGCTCGCCCAGCGTGGGCTGGTCGAAGCGCCGGACGATGCGCTGCAGGATTGATCGCGCCCGATATGTGAACAACCGGCGGGTTTTCTTTTTTCGTACATGGTCAGCGCGATTGCGCGGCTCAACAGCAGCGCGCAGAATGACTCGATGGTTCCCAGCGCAGTACCGGTGAACGACGATCCCTCCGAATGGATGGATTCGACGCAGCTCATCGACCTCAACGACCCCAAGCTTCGGCTCAAGGCCCAGTCGGTCACGCAGCTTTCCCGCAGCGAACGCGAAAAGATCCTCGCGATCTACAGCGCGGTCAAGCGCATCCCCTTTGCCAAGCCCGTGAAGCTGAAGCTGCGCACCGCGCACGACGTGCTTCGCGTCCGGCGCGCCGACGCCGAGGACAAGGCGACGCTGCTCGTCGCACTTTTGCGGGCCGCGGGTTTACCCGCGCGGCTTTGCTATGTCGAGCTGCATGGCGACATCCTGCGCGGGCTCACGACGGCGATCGCGAGCGCCGGGCGGCCGGTGGTGCAGGTGTGGCACGAGGACAAGTGGCACTCGACCGACACGTATATCTTCGATGCGCACTACGTGGCCGCGGCGCGTTCCCGTCTGCGCGCCCTGAAATGGGACTGGGGCTACGGCTTGCATCGGCGCGGGCACACCTTGTGGGACGGCCTGCACGACGCCTATCTCACCGGCGATGCGGAAGTCGGCGGCACGATCTCGATGGGCGTGCTCGGCTGGTTCCACGATCCGCACGATTTCCTCGTCTCGCCCGTGTGCCGCGACCGCTTCCCGCGCGTGCCGCGAGCGATGCGCTGGAACATGCTGGCACCCGGCATGAACCGCGCAGTGACCCACCTGCGACAGACCAACGGCGGAACCCCCTCGGCCTCGCTGGGCACCGTCTAAGCGACGCTGGCGCCCTGGATGCCGTGGCGTGCGAGCGCGTCGCGCACGAAGCCGCTTGCTTTCATCTCCTCGACGAAGCGCGCGAGAAACGCCGCCGCTTCACCGCCGCGCGAGCGAGCGCAGCCCATCGCCTGCTGGATCACCATGAAACGTCCGGGCAGAAGGCGAAGACCCGCCACGCGCTGCGCATCCGCCTGGAGCTGCTGCTTCACGTTGGCCGCGACATCGGCGCCTTCGTTCATGAACACATCGACAACCGCGGGCGAACTCGGCGCGCGCACGATGGTGGCGTGCTTCAGCTCGCGAGCAAGGAAAAGGTCGTATGCGCTGCCCTGCCCGACAACCACGGTGCGCCCGGGCTGGTCCACCTCTTCGTTCTTCTGCAGCGGCGAGCCCTCGCGAACGGCGTACGCGCCTTCGATCAGCACATAAGCCGCGGTGAAGGCGATGAGCTCGCCGCGCTTGGGGTCGATCGCGAAGAAGCCGATGTCGGCCTGTTCGCTCGCGACGGCGTCGACCGATTTGGCGGCCGTGTCGAAGACGACCAGTTCGATGGGCACGTTCAGGCGCCTGGCGAACTCGGTGGCGAGGTCCACCGAGACGCCTTTCGCGGCGCCCGTGGCCGGGTCCTTGCCCGCGAGCACGGCGTTGCCAAGATTGATCGAAGCGCGGAGTTTCCCTGTGGGCGCGAAAGCGTTCATGGCAGGTAGGATAGCCGCATGTCAGGACTGAAACTCGGCTGCATCGCGGACGACTTCACCGGCGCGACGGACCTTGCGAACAACCTCGTGCGCGGCGGCATGCGCGTGGTGCAGACGATCGGCGTGCCGGGCTCGGCCGATGCGTCGATCGCCGATGTCGACGCGGTCGTCGTTGCGCTGAAGTCGCGCACCATCGCGCCCGATGAAGCGGTGGACCAATCGCTCGCCGCGCTTCGGTGGCTGCGCAGCCAAGGGTGCGCGCAGTTCTACTTCAAGGTGTGCTCCACGTTCGATTCCACGCCGCACGGCAACATCGGCCCTGTCGCCGAGGCGCTGATGGACGAGCTGGGTACGCGCTTCGCTTGTGTCACGCCGGCATTCCCCGAAAACGCGCGCACTGTGTACAAGGGGCACCTCTTTGTCGGTGACGTGCTGCTGTCGGAATCCGGCATGCGCCACCATCCGCTCACGCCGATGACCGATGCGAATCTCGTGCGTGTGATGCAGGCGCAATGCCGTTACGGCGTCGGGCTCATCGCGCACGAGGCCGTGCGACAAGGGCCGGACGCGATCCGGGCGGCCGTCGCGTCGGAACAGGCACAGGGGCATCGTTTCGCCATCGTCGATGCCATCGCGGACGCCGACTTGCACGCAATCGGCAAGGCGATCGCCGACATGCCGCTCGTCGTCGCCGGGTCGGGCGTGGCCATCGGCTTGCCGCAAAACCACGGCATCACTCCTTCGCCGCGGGCAGCGCGCATGCCGCCTGCGCAGGGGCACGCGGCCATCGTTTCCGGGAGCTGCTCCGCCGCGACGAATGCGCAGGTACAGGACTTCATCGCGCGCGGATTGCCGGCGTTCGCCGTCGATCCGATGCGCGTGGCCGCCGGCGAAGGCGTCGCGCACGAGGCGCTCGCGTGGGCGCACGAGAACATCGGCGAGAAGCCGCTGCTCGTGTATTCCACCGCCGCGCCCGAAGCGGTGCGCGGCGTGCAGTCGTCGCTCGGCGCGGCGGCGGCCGGCGAGATGATCGAGCGCACCTTGGCCGACATTGCCAAGGGACTGGTCGATCTCGGGGTCGGACGGCTCGTCGTCGCGGGCGGCGAGACATCCGGCGCCGTCGTCAAGGCCTTGGGCATCGAGCAATTGCGCATCGGGCCGCAGATCGATCCGGGCGTGCCCTGGTGTTTCTCAGGCATCCATGTCGCGCTGAAGTCGGGCAACTTCGGCGCGACCGATTTCTTCACCAAGGCTTTCGCGGTGCTGGCATGAACGAGAACTTTGCGCGCGAGGAGATCTGCCGGGTCGGCGCGAGCCTGTTCCAGCGCGGCTACGCGCATGCGACAGCCGGAAACATCAGCGTGAAGCTCGGTGATGGATTCCTCATCACGCCGACGGACGCGTGTCTGGGCTTGCTCGATGCGGCACAGGTCTCGAAGGTGGACACGCAGGGCAATCACCTGTCGGGCGCGCGGCCGAGCAAGACGCTGGCGCTGCATCGCGCGATCTACGGTGCGTGCGACGCGCGCTGCGTCATCCACACGCACAGCACGAACTGCGTCGCGCTCACCCTCGAAGCGAATGATGGCGAGCTGCTGCCGCCGATCACGCCCTACTTCGTGATGAAGGTCGGCCATGTGCCCGTGATCCCGTACCACCGGCCGGGCGATCCGAAAGTCGCCGAGCTCGTCGCGGCGCAAATCGAAGCGCAT
>DATJJL010000028.1:0-2387 GCA_035492155.1 Ramlibacter sp.
GCGAATCCGGCGGATCTTCATCGAGGTAATGCATGCGCAGTCCCGCGAGCGAAGGAAGATCGGCGATGTAATGCGGCGCCCACGGATACCCGGGCAGGTTCGCGAAGCGATCGTCCGGTGTGCGAACCGCGTCGTCGCGCAGGGGCTGGCTCTGGGCTCGATCTGCCATGCGGCGCTCCTTGAAGAAATCGGCCAGCAGCGCGCCGCACTCGTCCTGAAGCACGCCGCCTTCCACTTGCGTGCGGTGATTGAGCTGGTCGATGCAGAACAAGTCGACCACCGAACCCGCTGCTCCCGTTTTCGGATCTCGCGCGCCGAAGACAACGCGCTTTACGCGAGCGTGCAACATCGCGCCCACGCACATGGCGCAGGGCTCGAGCGTGACGTAGAGCGTGCAGCCGTCGAGCCGGTAATTGCCCAGCGCGCGAGCCGCCGCGCGCAACGCGACGATCTCCGCATGTGATGTCGGGTCGCTGTCCGCCACCGGCGAATTGCGGCCGCGCGCGATGACTTCACCGTCGCGAACGACGATCGCACCGACGGGGACCTCGCCTGCTTGAGCCGCCTGGCGCGCCTCGCCCAGCGCGAGCGCCATGAAGGCGGCGTCGTTCACTTCGTGTCGTCGACGGGGCGCGCCTGCTGCAGCGCGTTTTCGACTTGCTGCTTGACCTGATCGACCTGCTGCTTCGGCGTGCCGGTGGGTGCGACGACGCCCGCTTGCGTCGCTGCAGCAGACGACGGCGAAGAGGACTTCAGTTGATTCTTCGCGACGACGCCGATGATCGCCACGACGATTAACAGGCTCAGGACACCAAAGATCATTCGCATTTCAGTTCTCCATCGACGTGTTCAGTCCAGTGCCGCCGCGGAACCGGCTTTGCCGGGCCGCTGGAGGCGCCCCCTTGAGGGGGAGGCGCCGCAGGCGCTTCGGGGGTGGAATCTCCTAACCTCCGAGTCCGAGTCGATCCATCCATTTGGCCAGTTCGCGTTCGCCCTCGTTGCCTGCGGCGTACGTTTCGCGCATGGCGGCGTGCGATTCCTTGCGATGCTGGTTCAGCTTGAGCTTGCACTCCCACGAGGTCACGCGCAGCTCGAACCCGACGATGCCGGCCATCATCTTGTGCTGGTATTCCTCGCCGAGATTGATCCACTGCTGCGCGTACGCGGGCTCGTGGTCGCCAATGAGTTTTTTCAGAAGGCGGTCTTTGCCTTCGTTGTCTTCGATGAGGCGCGCTTCGACCTTGCAATGCACGGCGAGGTAGTTCCAGCTCGGCACGCGCTGCAGGTCCGGATAAATTTTCGGCGACTGATAGCCGTGCGGCCCGTTGAAGACGACGAGCGCTTTCGGCCGCGCCTGGAGGTAGCGCCAATGCGCATTGGGCTTCGCACAGTGGCCCCACAGGACGAACTGGCCGCCTTCTTCATCCAGATGCAGCGGCAGGTGCGAGACGAAAGGAAAACCCTCGTCGTCGTTGGAGATCAGCATGGCCAGCGGATAGTCGCGAATCAGCTCGCGCGCGATCGCCGGGTCGTCGTTCTTGAAGTGGGGCGGAAGGTACATCTGCTGCTTACTCCCATTCGATCGTCGCAGGAGGCTTGCTGCTGACGTCGTACGTGACGCGGTTGATGCCGCGCACTTCGTTGATGATGCGGCTCGACACTTTCTTGAGCAGCGAATACGGCAGCTCGGCCCAGTCGGCGGTCATGAAGTCGCTCGTCTGCACGGCACGCAGCGCAACGACGTAGTCGTACGTGCGGCCGTCGCCCATCACGCCCACGCTCTTGACCGGCAGGAACACCGCGAAGGCCTGGCTCGTGAGGTCGTACCAGCTCTTGCCTGTGGCCGGATCGGTGAAGTTGCGAAGCTCCTCGATGAAGATCGCGTCGGCGCGGCGCAGCAAATCCGCATATTCCTTTTTCACGTCGCCCAGGATGCGCACACCCAGGCCCGGGCCGGGGAAAGGATGGCGATACACCATCTCGGGCGGCAAGCCGAGCGCGACACCGAGCTCGCGCACTTCGTCCTTGAACAAATCGCGCAGCGGCTCGAGCAGCTTCAAACCCAGTTGTTCCGGCAGGCCGCCGACGTTGTGATGGCTCTTGATGGTCACCGCCTTTTTGTTCTTGGCGCCGCCCGACTCGATCACATCCGGGTAGATCGTGCCTTGCGCCAGCCACTTGGCGGACTTCAGCTTCTTCGCTTCCGCCTGGAACACCTCGACGAACTCGCGTCCGATGATCTTGCGCTTGGCCTCGGGATCGCTGACGCCGGCCAGCTTGCCCAGGAAAAGGTCGCTCGCATCCACGCGGATCACCTTGGCGTGCAGCTTGCCGGCGAACATCTCCATCACCATGTCGCCCTCGTCCAGGCGCAGCAGGCCGTGGTC
>DATJJL010000029.1:0-2473 GCA_035492155.1 Ramlibacter sp.
GGCAACGTCGATGCCCTCTTGCAAGAGATCCACGACGCGGTCGCTGGCGCGAAGGTCGATCTCCAGCGCCGGATGCGCCGCCGCGAAAGCCGCCACGGCGTGCGATGCGACCTGCCCTGCGTATTCGAGCGGCGCGGCGATACGCAATGGGCCGGACAACGACTGCTCGTCGCCCAGCCGGCCGAGTGCCTCCTGCATCGCGCGCAATTGCGGCGCGCATTGTTCGTACACGGCCCGGCCCGTCGGCGTCAGCGCGACGCGCCTGGTGGTTCGCGCAAAAAGGTTGTGGCCCAGCTGCGATTCGAGGCGACGCACGACGAGACTGACCTTCGCCTTGGTCGCGCCGAGGTGTTCCGCGGCCGCCGTGAACCCGCCCTGCTCGGCCACCGCGGCGAACACGAGCAGCGCATTGAGGTCTGGGGAGGACGCAACGGACATTGTCTTCAATCCAATAACAATGAATTTTGATTGTCGGCGTTTATTTTCGCAAGGAGGCGAGTCACAGTTCGGCATCGCATCGAAAGGACAGGCAATGAACATCGGATTGATCGGCGCAAGCGGCTTCATCGGCTCGGCACTGCGCGAGGAACTGCTGGCTCGCGGCCACCGCGTCACGGCTCTCGCGGCGCATCCGGAAAAGCTTCCCGCGCACGCAAACCTCACGCCCGTGGCGTGCGACGTCATGGACACGAAGGCTCTTTCGCAGAAGCTGCGCGGCTTCGATGCCGTCATCACTGCCTTCAGCGGGCATGCGCAGGCGGATGTGCAGGGCTACTACGAGAAAGGCATCCGCTCGATCATCGATGCCGCGAAGCTCGCCGGCGCGCGGCGCCTGCTGGTGGTCGGCGGTGCGGGCAGCCTCGAGGTCGCGCCCGGACAGCAGTTGCTGGACACGCCGAGTTTCCCGGCGGCTTACAAGGGAACGGCCGAAGGCGCGCGGCAGGCGCTGAACATGTTGCGCGAGGAGCGCGACCTCGACTGGACGATGCTCAGCCCGAGCGCGGTGATCGCACCGGGCGAGCGCACCGGCAAATTCCGCCTGGGCGGCGACCAGCTGCTCGTCGATGCGAACGGCGCGAGCCGCATCTCCGTGCAGGACTATGCGGTGGCTTTCGTGGACGAACTCGAAACGCCGGCACACTCGCGCCGGCGTTTTACAGCGGGTTATTGACTGCCGAGACCTGCGAAGGTCGACAGCGCATGTTCGCCGCGCTTGATGGGCGTGGGCGTGAGGCACACCTGGGCGAGGTCGCTGTCGTGAAACTCCTCCATCACGAGGCACCCGCCCGCGTCGGTGTGGATATCGTCCTTCACCAGCGCATATGTCTCCGGGGAGATTGCGATGCTTCCGATGGCAGCCGTCGCGGCCACCTTCGCCGCCAGCCCCGTCTCGGGCCCGATGAGGGTGCAGTGCCAGTCATCACTGCGGAAGGTGCCGATATTGCAAATGCCCGTGTGCACGCCCATGCGCAGGCGCAGGTCGTTGGCGCTGCGCTGCAGGTCCATCGCCATGCGCACGCAGGATGCGGGTTCGTCGAAGAAGACGATGCCCGCGTTGTCGCTGAAGCGGTCGACGCGTCCGTGGTGGCGCGCGGCGAGCCAGCCGAGTTCGGCGCTGAAGCTCTCGTGATCGCGCACGTTCATCACCTCGGGCCCCTCGGCGTAAAGAACGGTCTGCACCTTTTCGTCGAATCGGATCGAGCCGAAGGCCGGTCCGTGGAACAGGCGCTGCCAACTGTCCGGCGAAAGGTTCCGGGCGAGTTTTTCGGAAAGTTCTTCCACGCGTTTGGCGAAAGCGTTTTCGCGCATGTGCGCCTCCACGCGTTGCACCACGAGTTCCGGATCGACGGGCTTCGTGAGGTAGTCGAGCGCGCCGAGGTCCATGCCCAGGCGTTCGTCCTGCTGGCTTGCGAGCGCGGTGAGAAAGATGATCGGGATGTTGGCGGTGGGCGGATGCTGGCGGATGCGGCGCATGACCTCGTAGCCGTCCATGTCGGGCATCATGATGTCCAGCAGCACCATGTCCGGCGGGTCGTCGGACATCACGACCTTGAGGGCCTCCTGCCCCGACCCGGCCTGAACGACGCGGTAGCGGTCCTCGAACAGGCCGTTCATGAGGAACAGGTTGTCGGGCATGTCGTCGACGACGAGGATGCGTGGCAGACGCGGTTCGCGGGTCGATGTCGTGCTCATTGCGGATACCCCTTTAGGTGCGGTATCCGAATGAAACCATCCGGCGCCCACCGGCCCGTAGGCAAAACCGGAAGCGCCGTTAGGGATTTGGCTTAGCCGTCCAGCTCGGGGTAGTGGCGAAAGATGCCCTGCGTGTTGAACGCGATGCGCCGATCGCTCGCGAGATACGCCGCAATTTGCTTGTGACGCGCAACGCCGCCGTGCACGGCAAGCACCAGAGGCGTTTTCTTCAGGGCTTTCGCGCTCGCCTTCGGGAACGCATAGCGCAAGCCTTCGACGA
>DATJJL010000030.1:0-9227 GCA_035492155.1 Ramlibacter sp.
CAGCCGAACGCGCCCATTCATCCGTGGGTGAACATGCCGGAGGCGCGCGCGGATGGATCGCCGGTGTTCTATGCGAGCGCCGTGCTGCGCGAAGGGCATGCGCAAGGCGTCCTTATCACCACGCACGGCGGGCGCC
The DNA here is from genome assembly GCA_035492155.1 of Ramlibacter sp. GTDB lineage: Bacteria > Pseudomonadota > Gammaproteobacteria > Burkholderiales > Burkholderiaceae_C > Ramlibacter. The sequence continues at coordinate 137 of DATJJL010000030.1, forward strand.
CCACCAAGGTCGAAGGCAATCCGCTGCATCCGTCCAGCCTGGGCGCGACGGATGTGTTCGCGCAGGCCGAGGTGCTGCAACTGTGGGACCCGGACCGGTCGCAGGCGCCCGTGCGTCGACTGGTAGTTTCGAGCTGGGATGCATTCGAGACCGAGTGGCAGCGCATTGCCAATGAGCTCGATGCACACGGCGGCGAGGGCCTGCGCATGCTGAGCGGCCCGGTCACATCGCCCACGCTGCGTGCGCAACTCGATGCGCTTGCGAAGCGGTGGCCGCGTTCGCGCTGGCATCAGTACGGCAGCGTCGCCCCTGCTGCGTCGCATGATGAGCAACAGCTATTTCATTTCGATCGCGCAAGTTGCGTGCTCGCGCTTGCCGCCGATCCTTTCAGCGAAGGCCCGGGCAACGTGCGGCATGCGATGGACTGGGCACGCAAGCGCGCATCCGATGGGCCGCAGACAGCATTCGCGGCGCAGATCGCGCCCGGCCTGTTCGGCGCGCGTGCCGACCGGCGCGTCGCGCTCGCACCGCAAGCGATCGAGGCAATGGCATCGCGCCTTGCATCGGGGCAGCCGGCGCCCGGGTTCGAAAGCGATGTGTTGGCGAAGCTGCAGGCCGCCGGCCGTGGCGCGCTCGTGATCGCGGGCTCGATGCTTTCACCGCGCGCCCACGCGTCGGTGCGCGCGCTGAACGAGCGGCTCGGCGCTGTGGGCAACACGGTCGAGTCCATCGAGCCGCTCGGCTGGTCGCGCGATGCGGGCACGCTTTCCGATCTGGTCAGGGACATGAACGAAGGCCGCGTGAGCACACTCGTCGTGCTCGACGCGAACCCTGTTTACGACACGCCGGGTGAGCTCGGCTTTGCGCAAGCGCTGTCGCGCGTGAAGTTCACCGCCCACTGCGGCCTCTTCGGCGACGAGACCGCGCATGCTTGCGAATGGCACCTGCCGCTGGCCCACACGTTCGAGCAGTGGAGCGATGCATTGGCGCACGACGGCACGCCGACGCTCATCCAGCCCGCGATCGCGCCGCTTTACGACGGCCGCTCGCTGCACGAGATCGTCGCCCTCCTCGCGCGGGACAACGTGCGCGACGGTCATGCGATCGTGCAACGCACGTGGCGCGGGCGCAGCAGCGGCGACTTCGATGCGTTCTGGCGGGATTCGTTGCGCAAGGGTTTCGTCGCCACCTCTGTCATGCCGGACTCGATCCGGCATCCAGCGGCTTTGGCCTCAAGCCACTGGATTGCGGGTCAGGCGCGCAATGACACGCAGCTGGAAGCGGTCTTCGTTGCGGACTGGTCCACCGCCGACGGCCGCTTCGCCAACAACGCGTGGCTGCAGGAACTGCCCCGCCCCTTCACGAAACACACGTGGGACAACGCGGCTTTCATCGGCCCTGGCACCGCGAAGCGCTTCGGGCTCGAGACAGGCGACAAGGTGCGCATCACCGCGGGTTCGCGCGCCATCGTCGCGCCGGTGTGGGTGCAAGGCACGCATGCCGAAGGCGCGGTCACGCTGCCGCTGGGCTACGGCCGCACGCGCGCCGGGCGCGTGGGCAATGGCGTGGGCTTCGACGCCTTTCGGCTCATGCCCGCATCGGGCGCACCGCTTCCCGTTCAGATCGAACGCCTCGGCAGCACGCACGACTTCGCCGTCACGCAGCACACGCTCGATCCTTCGGGGCGCGATCCCGCTCGCACCGTCGAGGCGGGCGGCCATCTCGAGCACGATGCGCCATCGGCCTCGCTGTACCCGAAGTGGGACTATCCCGAGCACGCCTGGGCGATGACGATCGACCTCGATTCGTGCATCGGCTGCAACGCGTGCACGATCGCATGCCAGGCCGAGAACAACATCCCGGTCGTCGGCAAGGAGCAAGTCGCCAAGGGGCGCGAGATGCATTGGATTCGCGTCGATGCGTACGACTCGCCCGAGCTCGACAACACGATTTTCCAGCCGCTGCCGTGCATGCATTGCGAGCGCGCGCCCTGCGAACTCGTGTGCCCCGTCGGCGCGACGATGCACGACAGCGAAGGGCTGAACGTGCAGGTCTACAACCGCTGCATCGGCACGCGCTTTTGCTCGAACAACTGCCCGTACAAGGTGCGGCGCTTCAACTTCCTGCAGTTCTCCGACGAGACGACCGAAAGCCTCAAAGGCCAGCGCAACCCGAACGTGACGGTGCGGGGACGCGGTGTGATGGAGAAGTGCAACTACTGCCTTCAGCGTGTCGCAAGAGCGCGCCAGCATTCGCAGCGTACCGGCGTGCCGCTGGTCGATGGCGACGTCGTCACCGCCTGCCAGGCCGTGTGCCCGACGCGTGCCATTCATTTCGGCGACCTGGCCGACCCGAATAGCGAGATCGTGAAGCTGCGCGCGTCGCCGCGCCAGGCATCGCGGCATTACGCGCTGCTCGCGGAGCTCAACACGCAACCGCGCACGACCTACCTTGCGCGCGTGAAAGGAAATAAATCATGAAAGACATGAGCGACCCTGGACTGCGTCGAGTCACGCGGCGCAGGCTGCCGACGTGAGAGGGCGTTGCGATGGCTGGACTGAAAAGCCCTGCGGTATCGCGCGACATCGGCGTGCTGCACGCCGGATGGAGCTACGCATCGATCAGCGACAAGATCTCCGACCTCGTGCTCACGCGCCCGGTGCGCTGGCCCTGGCTCGCGGGCTTCTTCGGAACATTCGCGGGCACGCTCATGTTCCTCGGCGCCACGGGCTATCTCTTCGCCAAGGGCATCGGCATCTGGGGCGTGGACATCCCGGTCGCGTGGGGCTTCGCGATTGCGAACTTCGTGTGGTGGATCGGCATCGGCCATGCGGGCACGTTCATCTCGGCGATCCTGCTCCTGCTGCGACAGAAGTGGCGCACGTCGATCAACCGCTTCGCCGAGGCGATGACGCTCTTCGCGGCGTCGATGGCGGGTCTCTTTCCTATCCTTCACCTCGGCAGGCCGTGGTTCTTCTACTGGATCGCGCCCTACCCCGACCACATGAACGTGTGGCCGCAGTGGCGCAGCCCGCTGGTGTGGGACTTCTTCGCGATAGCGACGTACCTCACCGTGTCGCTCCTCTTCTGGTACATGGGCCTCGTGCCCGATCTTGCGACGCTGCGCGACCGCGCGCACTCGCGATTCAAGCAGCTCACGTACGGCCTCTTCGCGCTCGGCTGGCGCGGCGAAGCGCGGCACTGGGCGCGATTCGAAACTGCATACCTCTTGCTCGCGGGCATTGCGACGCCGCTGGTCGTGTCGGTGCATTCCGTGGTGTCGCTCGACTTCGCGATCGGCAACACGCCCGGCTATCACTCGACGATCTTTCCGCCTTACTTCGTCGCGGGCGCGCTCTTCTCCGGCTTCGCGATGGTGCTGACGCTTGCGATTCCGCTGCGCAAGGCTTTCGGCCTGTACGACTTCATCACCGACGTGCACCTCGACCACGCGGCCAAGGTGCTGCTGGCCACCGGTGCGTTCGTCGCGTACGGCTATGCCACCGAGATCTTCATGGCGTTCTACAGCGGCGACCGCTACGAGATCGCGATGACGATCGATCGCTGGACCGGCGTCTACGCGCCGGTGTACTGGACGATGATGACCTTCAACGTGCTCGTGCCGCAAGTGCTGTGGTTCCGCCGCGCGCGGCGCTGCGTGCCGCTGCTTTTTGCGCTCAGCCTCGTCGTCAACGCGGGCATGTGGATGGAGCGCGTGACCATCGTCGTGCAAAGCCTGCACAAGGACTTCCTGCCGAGCTCGTGGGGCATCTTCATCCCGACGATGTGGGACTGGATCATTCTCGCGGGTTCGATCAGCACCTTCGCGTGGCTGTTCCTCGTATTCATCCGCGTGCTGCCGGCCATCTCGATTTCGGAGATGCGATTGCTCGCGCGCGAGAGCGTGAAGGAGCAGGCGGCATGAAAAATGTCTGGGGCCTGCTGGCGGAATTCGCAACTGCGGATGAACTCGTCGCAGCCGCGAAGCGCGTGCGTGAGGCGGGCTACCAACGCGCCGAGGCCTACTCGCCATTCCATGTCGACGGGCTGGCGGAAGCGCTGGGTTTCGAGCGCAATCGCGTGCCCTTCTTCACTTTCCTCGGCGGATTGTTCGGAGGCATCGGGGGGTTTTATCTGCAGTGGTATTCGGCGGTGGTCGACTACCCGGTCAACATCGCCGGGCGCCCGCTGGACAGCTGGCCGATGTTCGTTCCCGTCACTTTCGAGATGGCCGTGCTCGGTGCGGCGTTCGCGGCCGTGATCGCGATGTTCGCGGCGAGCGGATTGCCGCAGCTGCGTCATCCGCTTTTCGCCGCGCCGGAGTTCGACCTCGCGACGCGCAATCGCTTCTTCCTTTGCCTTCGCGTCGACGACGCGGCCTTCGATGCACGCCGCTCGCGCGAATTGCTCGAGAGCCTGCACCCGATGCGATGCGTGGAGGTGAAGGCATGAAGTGCGTCGTCGGCGTGGTCGCGATGGCGTTGCTGCTCTCGGGCTGCGAACGGCAGATGCACGACATGTACGGCCAGGCGCGGTTCGATCCGGACGAAGGCAGCTCGCTGTGGCATGACGGGCGCGCGGATCGCCCGCCGGTGCCCGGCACGGTGGCCGTTGCCACGGGCGACATTGCGGGCACGAGCAGCGGGCGACATGCACAGGCCGAATCGACGGCGACGCAGCCGCCCACGACGAAGTCGCTGCTCGTGCGCGGGCAGGATCGCTACTCGATCTACTGCCTTCCATGCCACAGCCCGGTCGGTGACGGCGACGGCCCCGTCGCGCGGCGCGGCTTCCCGCATCCGCCGACTTACCACCAGCCGCGCCTGCGCAACGCGACGGACCAATACCTTTTCGACGTCATCACGAACGGTCACGGCGTGATGTACGGCTATGCGGATCGCGTTGCGCCCGAAGACCGATGGGCGATCGTCGCGTACATCCGCGCGTTGCAACTGAGCCAGAACGCGCAGGTCGCGCAATTGCCCGCGGCACTGCAAGACAAACTGAAAAGCGAGGTGAAGCGATGAGGCGGCTTCAGCTCGCCGGTGTCGTGCTTCTCGTCGCTGCGGCTGCGAGCGCTCTCGCCGCGCCGCGCATCGCGCTCGGGAGCCTGCTGGCCGCGTGGTGGTGGGCATTGGGCATCGTGCTGGGCTGTTTCGTGAATGCATGGATGCACGTGCTCACGGGCGGGGCGTGGGGCATCCCCGTGCGCGACACGGCGGTCGCGCTGTCGCGCCGTGTGCCGTGGCTGCTCCTCGGTCTCGTCGTCGCCGCGGCCACCGTGACCCGCTTGTATCCATGGGCGATGCAACCCGCGGCCGAATGGACCCATGGCATGGCCAGCCCCGGGTTCGTTCGCGCATGGCTCTCGACCGACTTCTTCATCGCACGGCTTGTCATCTACGGCATCGGCTGGTGGTGCGTCACCCGGCCCGCATCGCTGCGCACGAAGGGACGCGCGGCTGCATCGATGATCGTGTACGCCGTGCTGACGACACTCGCGGCCGTGGACCTGCTCATGTCGCTGATGCCCGGCTGGTACAGCACGGCCTTCGGGCTGATCATCATGAGCACGCAGGCACTGTCGGGCGCGGCGCTGGTCGTGCTGCTCGCACCCCGCGCACTGCCCGTATCGCGCGACCTCGGCAACCTTCTCTTGATGTGGTGCATGAGCTGGGGCTATCTCGCGTTCATGCAGTTCCTGATCATCTGGGCCGAGAACCTGCCGCGCGAAATCTCCTGGTATGTACCTCGGCTGCAAACAGGCTGGGCGTGGATCGGGATCGCGTTGGTGCTGGTGCAACTCGTCATTCCCTTCCTCGCGCTGCTGTTCCGAAGCGTGAAGGACCGCCCGGCGCGCCTTCGCGTCGTCGCCTTGTTGCTGCTCGCGGCAACGGCACTCGACAGCGCGTGGACCGTGCTGCCTTCCATCGATGCACACGACCTGAACGCATGGTGGACCGCGCCGCTTGCCATGCTCGGCGTCGGCTTTCTCATGTTCGGCGGGCTCGGGCCCGAGAGCGAGGCGCAGCATGCGTGACGTCGCAGCGCAGCCCATCGTGCGCACCGGCATTGCGATCGCGCTGACGATCATGGTCGTGATTGCCTCGACGCTGGCGCTCCTGCATTTGCGGCACATGCCTTTCGGCGGCGATCGCCTGGCCCGCGCCACGCAGTTCACATCGCCGGGCCTCTCCAGCGCGCCGCAGGACGAGCTCGCTCGGTACAGGCAAGAAAAGATGGCACAACGCGATTCAACCGGCTGGGTGGATCGCAATGCAGGCATCGCGCACATTCCCGTCGCCGATGCGATGGACCTGCTGGTGCAACGCGGCACGCAAGGAGCAAAGCGATGAGACCATGGTTCATCGCACTGGCCTTGGCCTGCAGTTGCGCGTTCGCGCAGCCGCCGCACGCGGGGCTCGACCAACACGTCGGCGCGCGCGTTCCGCTGGACGCGCAAGTGGTCGACGAAAACGGATCGCATCGCACGCTCGCCCACTATGTCGACGGCAGCCGCCCGGTGCTGCTCGTGCCCGGCTACTACCGGTGCACGCAGCTTTGCGGGCTGGTCATGCGAAGCCTCGTCGATGCCCTGAAAGCCAGTGGAACGCCCGGCGATCGATGGCGAATCGTGGGCATAAGCATCGATCCGAACGACACGCCGGCCGACGCGCGCGCTCGTCGCAAACTCGATGTCGACTACGCGGGCCGCGACATCGACTTGCACCTGCTCACCGCGGCACCTCACGATGTGGCGCGCGTCGCCGATGCCATCGGCATCCGCTTCGAGGCCGTGCGCGGCGGTGGCGGCGCCGTGACGATCGCGCATCCCGCGACGGTCGTCGTCCTCACGCCGCAGGGCAAGATCTCGCGCTACTTCAACGGCGTCGGCCTGGACGGCAGCGAAATGGCCGTGGCTCTCGCCGATGCCGGGGGCAACCGCATCGGCGCGATCACGACGCGCCTTGCGCTGCTGTGCGCGCATTTCGATCCGCGGCAAGGCCTGCACAGCGCCGCGGTCATGAACGGGACGCGCATCGTCTCCTTGCTGCTCGTCATCGCGCTGGGCGGCTGGATGTGGCGACATCGCCGCGGAGGCACGCAATGATCGAAGCGGCTTCGTCCATCGCCCGCCGAACCGATGTGCTGTTCGACGCGATGCTCGCCATCTCCGGCGTCGTCGCGCTGGGCGTGACTGTTGCCATCGTCTTTTTCTCAGTGCGTTACCGCCAGGGCGCGCGGGTCACGCGCGGCATCGTCACGCGCAAGCTCGGCATCGAGCTGACATGGACGCTCGTGCCCCTTGCGATCTTCATCGCGATCTTCATCTGGGCCGCGCTCGATTTCATGAAGTTGTACGACCCCCCGGCGAACGCGCTGCCGGTTTACGTCGTTGCGAAGCAATGGATGTGGAAGCTGCAACACGCGAGCGGCCGGCGCGAAATCAACGAGCTGCATGTGCCGCTGGACCAGCCGGTGCGCCTTTTGATGACGTCTCAGGACGCGATCCACAGCTTCTACGTGCCCGCCTTTCGCCTCAAGCAGGACGTACTGCCCGGCCGCTACACATCGCTGTGGTTCACCGCGACGAAGCTCGGCCAGTTCGATCTTTTCTGCGCGGAGTATTGCGGCTCGCAGCATTCGCAGATGCTCGGCCGCATCGTTGTGATGCGCCCGGCCGAATATGCGCGCTGGTCCGCGAGCAGCACGCAATCGCCGAGCCTCGCGCAGTACGGCTTCGCGCGTTTTCGCGAACTGGGTTGCAGCGGCTGTCACACGGCGGGCTCGACGGTGCACGCGCCGTCCTTGCGCGGCCTCATCGGGCGCGAGGTGCACCTGCAGGACGGCCGAAGCGTCGTCGCCGACGAGAACTACATCCGCGATTCGATCCTCGTGCCGAAGAAGGATGTGGTCGCGGGCTTCGATCCGGTCATGCCCTCTTTCGCAGGACAGGTGAGCGAAGAAGACATCCAGGCGCTGGTCGCCTACATCCGCTCGGGGACCGTGGAATGAAGAAGACAGCCGAACGCAAAGATCGCGAAAGTGACGCAAAGGACGCGAAAGTCTTTCAGCTCCATTTCCTTTGCGACCTTTGCGTCATCTTTGCGACTTTTGCGTTCTGCATACGAGGTTCCAGGCCATGAGCTACCTCGATGGGGGCCACACGCTGCGATCCTGGTTCTTCACCACGGACCACAAGCGCATCGCGATCCTCTACGCAGTCGCGATCTCTTTCTTCTTCTTCATCGGCGGCGCGGCGGCAACGGTGATCCGGCTCGAGCTCGCGACGCCGGCGGCCGACCTCGTCTCGCACGACACCTATAACCGCCTTTTCACCGCACACGGAATCATCATGGTGTGGCTGTTCCTCATTCCGTCGATCCCTTCGGTGATGGGCAACTTCCTCGTGCCGCTGATGATCGGCGCTCGTGACCTTGCGTTTCCTCGCCTGAACCTCGCGAGCTGGTACATCTACATCGCAGGCGGCGTCGTCGTGTTGATCTCGCTCGCGCTCGGCGGCATCGACACGGGCTGGACTTTCTATACGCCCTACTCGACGATGTTCTCCAACAGCTGGGTCGCTGTCGCGCTCACGGGTGTGTTCATCGTCGGCTTCTCGTCCATCCTCACGGGCCTGAACTTCATCGTCACCGTGCACCAGTTGCGCACGCCGGGCATGACGTGGTTCAAGCTGCCGCTGTTCGTGTGGGCGATCTATGCGACGAGCCTCATCCTCGTGCTCGCGACACCGGTGCTCGCGATCACGGTGTTTCTCGTCATCGCGGAACGGTTGTGGCAGATCGGCGTGTTCGACCCGGCTTACGGCGGCGACCCGCTGCTCTTCCAGCACATGTTCTGGTTCTACTCGCACCCGGCCGTCTACATCATGGTGCTGCCTGCGATGGGTGTCGTGAGCGAGATCATTCCCTGCTTCGCGCGGCAACGCATCTTCGGCTACCGCTTCATGGCGTACGCGATTTTGGGCATCGCGACGATCGGCTTTCTCGTGTGGGGCCACCACATGTTCGTGAGCGGGCAGTCGCTCGCGGCCAGCATGGTGTTCTCGCTGCTGTCGTTCCTCGTCGCC
>DATJJL010000031.1:0-8081 GCA_035492155.1 Ramlibacter sp.
GCGATTGAGCGCATCGTGCAGCTCGATATCGACGCCCAGGTCGTACGAATTGAGCTTGAGCTTGTAGCCCGGCTTGATGCCGCCGTCCTCGTCGATGTCGAGCTTCATGCGCGCGACATCGCCATCGACGGTGAGCGTCCAGTGACGGTAGGCGGCGGGGTGCGTGCCGAAGCGCACGAGCTCACGGTCGCCCTGCTTGAACAGCAAGGGCTCGGTCATCGCGTTCATCTTTTTCCTTTCGCAGCAGGCACGGCCCGCTCGAGATCTTTGAGGGATTGCTTCATCGTGCGCGAAGCGGTGTCGACCACTGCATCGGCACGCGCATAGAGCGCTTCACGGCTGGCGAGGATGCGGCGCAAGTCTTCCAGCGCCTCCTTCGTCGCCCCGCGCGTCGAATAGAATGGCCGCATGTCGCCTTGCGCGACCACGCGGCTCATGTGCTCTTCGGGGCTGGCCTTGATCCACACGCAGTAGAAGCGGCTTTGAAGAAGATCGAACGTTTCGCGCTCGCTCACGATGCTGCCGCCCGTTGTCATCACCACGCCCTTCGCGTGGTCCTCGGCAATACGAAAGAGCGCGCGCCGCTCGTAGCGCCGGTATCCTGCCTGCCCGTGCAGCAGCAGGATTTCGTTCATGCTGGTGCCCGCTTCGCGCTCGATCTCGCGGTCCAGCTCGACGAAAGGTACGCCGCGCTGCTCTGCCAGTTGCGCACCGAGCGTTGACTTCCCCGCCCCGCGCAAACCGATGAGTGCGACGCGCTTTTCGCGGCTCTTGTCGTCGCCCAGGCCGAAGCTCGTGGCAAGCACTTGATAGGCATGGTCGAGCTGCGTGTCGTCCAGGTGCGAGAGCAAGCCATGCACACGTACGAGCGCAGGGCGAGGTGCGTCCTGCAGCAGGTCGATGATCGTGATGTTCAGCGCATGCGCCGCAGCTTCCAGCGAATTGATCGAGACATTGCCCTTGCCCGATTCAACGTCGGCAAGAAAGCGCTCCGACAAGCCGGAATCTTCCGCGAGCTGCTTGCGCGTCATGCCCCGGCGCGCCCGCCATGCCCGCACGCGCGCGCCCAGCTCGGCCAGCGTGGCACGCTCTTCCTGATCGGTCATCATTTCCATGAAGGCAAGCGGTTTTTCAACAAAATTTGCGCTGGATCAAGATTGCAGTATACTGCCGATGAACCCAGCGTCAAGCAGTTTAGTGCATCTGGAGAAAAGTTTGATGAAACTCAAGATCCTCGTCGGGACGATGACCAACACGGCCGAGTACGTCGCCCAGGCGATCCAGATGGACTGCGCCGATCTCGTGGATGACATCGAGATCACGATGATGGATGCCCTCTCGATCGACGTCTTCGACGAGGATGCGCTTTACCTCATCTGCACGTCCACCTACGGCTCCGGCGACGTGCCCGACAACGCACGCGCCCTCTACGACTCGCTCGACACCAATCCCAAGTACCTCGGCAATGTGAAATACGGCGTGATCGCGCTGGGCGACCGCACGTACCAGCAGACCTTCGCTTTCGGCGGCCGCAAGTTCGACGAGCGCCTGCAAGGCCTGGGCGCGCAGCGCGTGGGCGAGCTTTTCATCCACGACGCCAGCGCAGGCACGATGCCGGAAGAGCTAGGCACGGCGTGGTGCCGCGAGTGGCTACCCGTAGCCATCGCTGCAGCGACAAAGCAAACTGCTTGAAAACCGAACGCAAAGGACGCGAAAGTTACGCAAAGGTCGCAAAAGTGAATCCTCTGCGCCCTTTGCGTTCGGCTGTTGAATTGATGCCAAGGAGACCCCATGCACCTGAGCCGCGCCGACCACAGCACCAGCCCGCCGCACGTCGAGATTCCGCGCGACTACAACGCGGCGCATGACCTTCTCTCCCGCAATTCGTCGCGATCGGACAAGGTCGCATATATCGATGGCGCGACGGGCGCGCAGCTCACGTATGGCGAGCTGGCGGATCAGGCGCATCGCTTCGCCAACGCACTGCGTGCGCAGGGTCTGGCGCCCGAATCGCGAGTGATGATGGCGATGCTCGACACGCCCGAGTGGCCGGTCGTGTTCCTCGGCTGCATCCTCGCGGGCGTCGTGCCCATTGCGGCGAACACGCTGCTCACGACGAAGGACTTCGAGTTCATGCTGCGCGATTCGCGCGCGCAGGTGCTCTTCGTCTCCAAACCCCTGCTCGCGAACTTCGAGCCGCTCGTGGGCGAGATCGGCACGTTGAAGTCGATGGTGATCGCGGGCGACAGCGGCTCGAACTCGGTGGCCGCGATGATCGCATCGGGGGGCACAGAGCCCGCCGTTGCGAGCACATGCTGCGACGACGCGTGCTTCTGGCTTTATTCGAGCGGATCGACAGGCACACCCAAAGGCACGGTGCACCTCCACTCGCACCTGGTGCAGACCGCGGAGCTTTATGGCCGCGCGGTGCTGGGCATCCGCGAAAACGACGTCGTGTATTCCGCGGCGAAACTGTTCTTCGCGTATGGCCTGGGCAACGCGCTCACCTTCCCCATGAGTGTCGGGGCGACAAGCATCCTGTGGTCCGCGCGGCCGACGCCCGGCGACGTATTCGATATCCTCAAGAAATATCGCCCCACGATCTTTTACGGCGTGCCGACGCTGTACGCCGCATTGCTCGCGCACACGGGGCGTCCGGCCAAGAGCGACATCGCGCTGCGTGTGTGCGCGAGCGCGGGCGAGGCACTGCCTGCCGAGATCGGCAAGCGCTGGACGGCCGAATACGGCTGCGAAATTCTCGACGGCATCGGTTCCACCGAGATGCTGCACATCTTCCTGTCGAACCGGCCGGGCCATGTGCGCTACGGCACCACCGGCCAGGCCGTGCCCGGCTACGAGCTGCGCATCGTCGGCGACGAGGGCCGCGACTGCGCGGACGGCGAGATCGGCGAGCTGCAGATCAAGGGACCGAGCAGCGCGATCATGTACTGGAACAACCGCGCCAAGACCAAGTCGACTTTTGCGGGCGAATGGACCAAAAGCGGCGACAAGTACACGCGCGACGCCGATGGCTTCTACACATACGGTGGGCGCAGCGACGACATGCTCAAGGTCGGCGGCATCTACGTGTCGCCCTTCGAGGTGGAAGCGTGCTTGATGACGCACGCGTGCGTGTTCGAAGCCGCGGTCATCGGCGTGAAGGACATCGACGAACTCGTGAAGCCCAAGGCGTACGTCGTGCTCAAACCAGGGCACAGCGCCAGCGCCGAGGACCTGCAGCAGCACGTGAAGAGCGCGCTCGCACCCTATAAATACCCGCGATGGGTGGAGTTCGTGCCGGAGCTGCCGAAGACAGCCACCGGCAAGATCCAGCGTTTCAAGCTGCGCGCCGCCAACGCTTAAGGGATAGTCATGTAGCGCCGGCGCCCAACTTGGGTTAGAAATACTTTAAGCCTAAACTAACTACGCCCTGCACCTCAAGGAGACATCGCCCATGCCCACAACCCGCCGCCTCGTCCTCACCCGCAGCGCCGCCGTCGTCGGTGCCGCGTCCGTCAGCCTGCTGCTGCCCGAAATCGTCCGCGCGCAATCGAACAAGGTCCGCGTGGGCTTCATGCTCCCGTACACCGGCACATACGCGCAGTTGGGCGTCGCCATCGAAAACGGCGTGCGCATGGCGCTGGATGAAAAAGGCGGCAAGCTCGCCGGCCGCGAGATCGAGTGGTTCAAGGTGGACGACCAGTCCGAGCCCGCGAAGGGCGTCGAGAACGCCAGCCTGCTCGTGCAGCGCGACAAGGTCGACGTGCTGATCGGCACCGTGCACTCCGGCGTGCAGATGGGCATCCAGAAGGTGGTGCGCGAAAGCGGCACGCTGTGCCTCATCCCGAATGCCGGCGTGCATGCCGCAACGCGCGCCCTGTGCGCGCCGAACGTGTTCCGCACCTCGTTCACGAATTCGCAGCCGACGCTTGCGCTGGGCAAGCCGATGATGGACAAGGGCCTGAAGAAGGCCGTGTGGATCACCTGGAAATACGCGGCGGGCGACGAAGCATTCGAAGGCTTCAGGGACAGCTACACGAAGGCGGGCGGAACGATCGTCAAGGAGCTGGGCCTGCCCTTCCCCAATGTCGAATTCCAGGCGCTGCTCACCGAAATTGCCTCGCTCAAGCCCGATGCGGTGGCGTGCTTCTTCGCAGGCGGCGGCGCCGCGAAGTTCATTCGCGATTACGCGGCTGCCGGCCTGAAGGGCAAGATCCCGCTGTGGGGCTCGGGCTTCCTCACCGAAGGCGTGCTCGACGCCGCGGGCCCTGCGGCCGACGGCATCATGACGACGATGCACTACAGCGATTCGCTGGACACGCCGCGCAATCACCAGTTCCGCACGGCCTACGCGACACAGTTCAAGCTGCAGCCCGACGTGTATGCGGTGCAAGGCTACGACACCGGCCTGCTCCTGCTGCAAGGCGCGAACGCCGTGAAGGGCGATCTTGCCAACAAGCAGGCGCTCTACAAGGCGATGTAAACCGCGACCATCGACAGCCCGCGCGGCAAATGGACGATGAGCAAATCGCACAACCCGATCCAGGACATCTACCTGCGCCGCGTCGAGAACAAGGAAAACAAGGTGGTCGGCATCGCCGCGAAAGCGCTCGCCGATTCCGGTGCCGGGTGCAAGATGGCGTGACGCTCTCGGCCTGGCTTCTCTACGTCGCCGCCGTGCTGCTGCTCACGGTGACGCCCGGCCCCACGATGCTCATGACACTCACCAATTCGGTGAACCATGGGCCGTGGCGCGCGTTGACTTCGCTGTGCGGATCGCTCGTGGCCAACTTCGCGATCATGGCCTTGTCGGCGCTCGGCCTGGGCGCGCTACTCGCTGCGTCGGAGGTTGCGTTCACCACGCTCAAGCTCGTCGGCGCGGCTTATTTGATCTGGTTAGGCGTGAAGACCTTCCGCGCGGGCCAGAACGGTCATCCCGGCGAAGGCCGGGATCGTTGGCAGTTCAGCGCGCGCGATGCATCCATCGCCATCGACCCCGGCCTGCGCCGGGGTGACATGCCTTTATTCATGCAAGGCATGCTCGTGGCCGCGAGCAACCCGAAGTCGCTGCTGTTCTTCACGGCGTTCTTTCCGCAGTTCATCGATCCGTCAGCGCCTTTCATGCCGCAGTTCCTGCTGCTGTCCTTAACGTTCGTCGTCGTTGATTTCGTGCTGCTCGGCGCGGGCGCGTTCGGCGTCGGGCGCATCGCGCCTTGGCTGCGGCAATCGCATGTCGTGCGATGGATCAATCGCGCTTGCGGCGGTCTTTTCGCACTGCTCGGCGGCTTGCTGCTCTTCGCCCGCCGATCGGCTTGATGGACCTCTCCAGCTTCCTGATCCAGCTTTTGAACAGCGTGCAGTACGGCCTGCTGCTGTTCATGCTGGCTGCGGGTTTGACGCTGATCTTCGGGATCATGGGCGTCGTGAATCTCGCGCACGGCAGCTTCTACATGCTCGGCGCCTACCTCGCGTGGTGGCTGGCGAGCCTCTCGGGCAGTTTCGCTGTCGCGGTGATCGCCGGTGCGGCGCTGTCGGTCGTCTTCGGGCTGTTGCTGGAGCGCTTTCTCTTCCGGCACTTCTACGACCGCGATCACCTCGACCAGGTGCTGCTCACGTTCGGCCTCATCTACATCTTCGAGGAGACGCGCTCCATTCTGTGGGGCGACGATGTGCACGGTGTCTCGGTGCCGTCGCTGCTTTCGGCATCGATTTCCCTGACCGACACGATGTCCTACCCCGTGTATCGGCTCTTCATGTCGGGCGTGTGCATTGCGATCGCGCTCGGGCTTTATTTCCTCATCTCGAAGACTCGGCTCGGCATGAAGATCCGCGCCGGCGCGTTCAACCGCGACATGACGGAAGCGCTGGGCGTGAACATCAAGTTGATCCACGCCATCGTGTTCGCGATCGGCGTGGCGCTCGCCACTGTCGCGGGGATGATCGCGTCGCCAATATCCAGCGTGTACCCGAACATGGGCTCGCAGGTGCTGATCATGTGCTTTGTCGTCGTGGTGATCGGCGGCATCGGCTCGGTGCGAGGCGCACTCATCGCGGCGCTGCTGGTGGGTTTCGTCGACACCTTCGGCAAGGTGCTGCTGCCGCAAGTGGCGGGCATGTTGGTCTACATGCTCATGGCGGCCGTGCTCTTGTGGCGGCCCGAGGGACTCTTTAAACAATGAGCGCGAAGGCAAATCTCGAATCGCTGCCGCGCACTTTGCAAGTTGCGGTGGGGGTCGGCTTTCTCGCGCTTGCCGCACTTCCGTTTATCGCCAGCGACTTCTATGCACAGATGGTCGCGCGCATGATGATCCTCGGCATCTTCGCAATGAGCCTCGATCTGCTGCTCGGGGTGACGGGACTCGTCTCGCTCGGGCATGCGGCATTCTTTGGCGTCGCGGGCTATGCACTCGCTTTCCTTACCCCGCAGGACGGGCCGGTGAGCTTGTGGTGGTCCTTGCCTGCGGCCGTTGGCGCGTCTGCATTGGCCGCGCTCGTGATCGGCTTTCTCGTCGTGCGCACCAAGGGCATCTACTTCATCATGGTGACGATGGCCTTCGCACAGATGGTCTATTACCTCTTCTTCGACAACAAGGTGCTGGGCGGCTCCGACGGCATCTATGTCAACTTCAAGCCCGACGCCAAAGTCTTCGATCTCGAGAACAAGCTCGTCTTCTATTACTTCACTCTCTTCATGCTGCTCGCGGTGTATGTTTTCCTGCGCCGCCTGCTGTTCAGCCCTTTCGGCCGCACGCTGGCAGGCATACGAGTGAACGAGCATCGCATGCGCGCGATCGGCTACAGCACCTTCGGCTACAAGCTTGCGGCCTTCACTTTGGCCGGTGCACTGGCGGGGCTTGCCGGTTATCTCTGGGCCGCACAGACGGGCTTCGTCAATCCGGAGCTCATGGGTTTCCAGATGAGCGCACACGCGATCATGATGGTGATCCTGGGCGGCATGGGAAATTTCGCGGGCGCGATCGTCGGTGCCTTCGCCTTCGAATGGCTGCTGCGCGCTTTCCAGGATTTGCCGGCAATCGGCGCCTTCCAGACCGGCAAGCACTGGCAGTTGTGGATGGGCATTTTCATCGTGCTGGTCGTCACTTTTGCCTCGCGCGGATTATTGGGTGTTGCAGCACGCGCAATGCAGCGCAAAGGTGCGCGCGATGAGTGAAGCACTGCTCGTTGCCGACAAGCTCACGAAGCTTTTCGGAGGCCTGGCCGCGGTGAACGGCGTTTCGCTCGATTTGCATCAGAGCCGCATTCACGCCGTGATCGGACCGAACGGCGCGGGCAAATCGACATTGACCAACCTGCTCTCCGGCGATCTGCCGCCGACCAGCGGCAGTGTCACGCTTGCGGGCCGGGACATCACGTCGTGGAGCCCCGAGCGCGTCGCGCGCGCGGGGCTGGGCCGCAGCTACCAGAAGACCAACATCTTCCTGCCTTTCACCGTGTGGGAAAACGTGCGCATCGCCGCGCAATCGCGCAAGCCGCACGCTGCGCGCTGGCTGAAGCTCGCGAGTGGATTTGTAGAGACGAACGAGCGAGCGGAGCGAGCGTTGGAGCTTGCCGGGCTCACGTCGCGCCGCAATGCCATCGCCGGCACGATCAGCCATGGCGAGCAGCGGCAACTCGAGATCGCGATGACGCTCGCCACCGGTCCGCGCGTGCTGCTACTGGACGAGCCCCTCGCCGGAATGGGCACGATGGAAGCCGAGCGCATGGTGCAGCTTCTGCTCAGGCTCAAGCCCGATCACGCGATGATGCTGGTCGAGCACGACATGGACGCCGTCTTCGCGCTCGCGGACCAGCTCACCGTCATGGTCAACGGCCAGGTGATCGCAAGCGGCTCGCCGCAGGAAATTCGCGCGGACGCGAATGTGCAGGCGGCGTACCTTGGAGAAGAAGCGTGACGCGCGTGGGCGCCATCGAGCGGCAAGGCGCGCTCCACCTTCCATGTCCCCCGCGCCGGGAGGGCGCTCCTCCTTTACTTACAGGTGAAGCGCGCCTTACCGCCCGATGGCTGGACGCAATCGTTGTGCACCACCGGTCGCACACAACGAGCGTGCCCGGCTTCGCGG
>DATJJL010000032.1:0-18887 GCA_035492155.1 Ramlibacter sp.
CTCCTGCTTCTTGCCCGAGAGCGTGCGCGGAATCTCGGGCACCGCGTAGATCTGGTCGGGAAGGAACCGCGGCGACAGGGCTTGGCGGATCGCGCCGTTGATGCGCGATCTGGTCGCGTCGTCGAGTTCGTGTCCCGGGCGAAGCACGACGAAAAGCGGCATCCAGCTTTGGCGGCCAAGGTATTCGAGGTCGACCACCAGCGAATCGAGCACCTCGGGCAAGGCTTCGACCGCGCGGTAGAGCTCGCTTGTGCCCATGCGCAAGCCGTGGCGGTTGATCGTCGCGTCGCTGCGGCCGAAGATGATGCAGCTGCCCCGCGGCGTGATCTGAAGCCAGTCGCCGTGACGCCAGACACCCGGGTACGTGTCGAAGTAGCTCGCGACGTAGCGCTTGTTGCCCTGGTCGCCCCAGAAGAAAAGCGGCATCGAGGGGATAGGCTTCGTACACACCAGCTCGCCCACTTCGCCGACGACCGGTTTGCCGTCCTGGTTCCATGCTTCGACGGCGCAGCCGAGCAAACGGCATTGCATCTCGCCTGGCACTTGCGGCAGCTCGCGGTTGCCGCCGATGAATGCGCCTGCGAAATCGGTACCTCCCGAGATGTTGCACCACCAGATATCTCGCGTTCCGATGTTTTCGAACTGGCGCGTGCCCCAGGCCTGGACGTCGGCCGACAGCGGCGAGCCCGTGGTGCCGAGTGCGCGCACGCGCGTGAGGTCGCCGCAGTCCGCGACCTCGACGCCTGCCTTCATGCAGTTGGCGACGAACGCGGCGCCGGCGCCGAAGAAGGTGGCCTGCACATCGGAGGCGAATCGCCACAGCACCGTCCAGTCGGGCTTGTCCTTCGGCCCGCTCGGGCTGCCGTCGTAAATGCAGATGGTCGTGCCATTCAACAGGCCCGCGACCTGCACGTTCCACATCACCCAGCCCGTCGAGCTGTACCAGTGGTACCGCTCGCCGAAGGTGTTCGGGTGATAGCTGCAGCCGATGTCGTCGTGCAGCACAGTGAGCTCGAGACCGACGAGGACGGTGCCGCCGTGCCCGTGCACGATCGGTTTCGGCAGGCCTGTCGTGCCGCTCGAATACACGATCCAAAGCGGATGGTCGAACGGCAGCCAGAGCGGCTCGAAAGCGGCGACCGCCTCGGCCGGCGCGCTGGCTGCCTCCGCGAAGTCCTTCAAGTGCAGCACGTGCGTTACGCTGGGCAGCGAATCGCGCAGTTGCTCGACGACTGCTGCGCGGTCGATGACCTTGCCCGCATACCGCACGCTGTCGCACGCGATCAGCACCTTGGGCGCGATCTGTTGGAAGCGGTCGAGCACGGCGTTCGTTCCCATGTCGGGCGCGCACAAGCTCCACACGCCGCCGATGCTGACCGTCGCAAGGAAGGCGATCACTGTTTCGGGCACGTTCGGCAGGTACGCGGCCACACGGTCGCCGGGCTGCACGCCCTGCGACTGCAGATGGATAGCCAGCGCGGCAACCTGCGCCCGCAGCTCGCGCCATCCGATTTCGCGATCCTCGCCGGCCTCGTTGCGCGCGACGATCGCCGGCAAGCCCGCCGCATGTGCGAGCTCCACATGCCGCAGCACCTGATGGGCGTAGTTGAATTGCACGCCTTCGAACCAGCGAGCCCCGGGCATCCGCGAGTCGGCGAGAACGGCTTTCGGCCGAGTGGGCGATCGCAGGTCGAAGTAATCCCACACCGATTGCCAGAAGTCGGGGACGTGGTCCACCGACCACTGCCACAGCTCGCCGTAGGTCGCGAAGCTCAGTGCGCGATGGTCGCGCAACCAGTCCTGGTAAAGGCGGATCTGGGGAATACAAGGAGAGTCCATGGGCCGAATCTAGCGCCGCTTGCGATTTCGCACGATCGTGCTAAAGTACGGCGCATGGACGCCCTAACCCAGAAGAGCGAATTGACGCGCGCCGCCATCGTCGGTGCGGCGCTCGATCTCGCTTCGGCGCGGGGGCTGGATGCCATCACGCTGCAAGCCGTAGCCGATCGCATCGGCCTCTCGAAAAGCGGCGTGTTCTCTCGCGTCGGCTCGCGCGAAGCGCTGCAGAAAGCGGTCGTCGAAGAATTCGGTCGCCGTTTCCTCGCCGACGTGTTCGCGCCCGCGATGCAGCTGCCCAAGGGACTGCCACGGCTGGATGCGATCGTGCAGCGATGGATCGCGCGCACCCGGGACGTGGATGCGCGCAAAGGTTGCATCTTCTCGGCAGGCGCTTTCGAATACGACGACCGTGAGGGTCCGCTGCGCGACCTCTTGCATTCGGAGGTCACGCGCTGGCGAGCCGCCGTGCGCCGCACTGTGCTGCAGGCGATCGAGCAAAAGCACCTCAAGCGCGACACCGACCCGGAACAGCTCGTCGGCGAGATCTCTTCGCTGGTGCTGGGCCTCGTGCACGATGCCCGCTTCCTGCGCGACCCGCGCGCCGCCGAACGTACCTCGGCGAGCTGGCAACGGCTTATCGCCACCTACAAGCAATAACTCCGCACGTCATGCCCATTCAACCTCGCTTGCCTGTATTTCGCACAATCGTGCGAAGAAAGGGATCCCGATGCTCACCGTTCTCGTCCTGATCCTCGTCTATGGCGGCGTGCGGGCGCTTGCCATGCGCGCGATGCGCGGCGTGCCGCGCTCGAACGACGACATGATCTTTTTCTGAAAGGCTCAACGTGACGCGCACTGCCTTGCACGCGACCTCGACCTTCTACCAGGCCAGCCCTGGCATCCGCTTCTTTCGTGCGGCGCTTGGCGCCTCCGAGCGCGTATGGCCATCGCTGGCGGTACGGCTTGCATATCGCCTCTTTCTCACGCCCTTGCCCCCGAAATGGCTGCATCGACGCGGCGCGTGGCAGAAGGCATGGCACACGGAGCAGTGGCCCTTCGAAGACGCGAGCATCACCGTGTATTCGCCGATGCATTCGCCGAATCTGGCGCTGCAGGCGCCCGTCGCCCTGCTGGTGCACGGCTGGGGCGGGCACGCCGCGCAGATGCTCACGCTTGCCGACGCCGCTGCGGCGCGAGGGCTCAGGCCCGTGCTCATCGACATGCCCGCGCACGGCGCGAGTCGCGGCAGCATGAGCGCGCTGCCGCAGTTCGCTCGCGCCATCGAATACGTGACGGCGCGATTGCAGCAACAAGGATTCGAGTTGCGCGCACTCGTCGCGCACTCGCTGGGCGCGAGCGCCGCGGCTTTCGCCATGGCCCGCGGCCTGGCGGTCCAGCGGCTGGTGCTGCTCGCCCCGCCCGCATCGCCTCCGGAATACACGCGCCTTTTCGCGCAGGTGTTCGGCCTGTCGGAGTCAACTCGCGCTGCGATGCAAAAACGGATCGAGGCGCGCCAGGGTTTGCCGATGCCGCTTTTCGAGCCCGACGCGGTGGGGCATCGCATCGGCGTGCCGACCCTCATCGTGCATGACAGGGGCGACAGCGTGAACCGCTTCGCCGACGGCCAGGCTTACGCGCACGCGATTCGCGATGCGCGCTTCGTCGCCACCGAGGGCCTGGGCCACCGAAAGATGCTCAAGGACGCGCAGGTGCTCGCCGAGGTCGCGATCCATATCGCGTGATCTCGCTTGCGCCCTCGGGGCGCAGCACCTAGCATCGCTCCCGTTTCTACAACGAAGGAGCGAGGCAAATGGCGATGTTCCAATGGACGCAGCGGCCCAACGACGTGCTGCAGCAAGGCGGCGTGATCGCGCCCGACGAGCGGCTCCCGTGGCCGCAGACCGCGGCGATGGGCGTGCAACACGTGATCGCGATGTTTGGTGCGACGGTGCTCGCCCCCATCCTCATGGGGTTCGATCCCAACATCGCCATCCTCATGAGCGGCATCGGCACGCTCGTTTTCTTTCTCATCACGGGCGGCAAGGTGCCAAGCTATCTCGGATCGAGCTTCGCTTTCATCGGCGTCGTGATCGCCGCGACCGGGTATGCGGGCAAGGGCCACAACGACAACATCGCCGCCGCACTCGGCGCCATCGTCGTGTGCGGAATCGTGTACGCGATCATCGGCGCGATCGTTCATGCGATCGGCACGGGCTGGATCGAAAAGCTGATGCCGCCGGTGGTCACCGGCGCCGTGGTGGCGGTGATCGGGCTGAACCTCGCGGGCATTCCGGTGAAGAACATGGCTTCGAGCAACTTCGAGTCGTGGATGCAGGCGGTGACGTTCGTGTGCGTCGGTCTCGTCGCGGTATTCACGCGCGGCATGGTGCAGCGGCTGCTGATCCTTGTTGGTCTCGTTGTCGCAACTGTTGTTTATGCGATTTTTGCGAACGGCCTCGGCATGGGCAAGCCGATGGATTTGTCGGGCATCGCGAACGCAGCGTGGTTCGGTGCGCCCTCCTTCGCATCGCCCACATTCGATTCGGCAGCCATCCTGCTGATCGCGCCGGTCGCCGTCATCCTCGTCGCCGAGAACCTCGGCCACATCAAGGCCGTCACGGCGATGACAGGCCGCAACCTCGACCAGTACATGGGACGCGCTTTCATCGGCGACGGCATTGCAACCATCGTGAGCGGCACGATGGGCGGCACGGGCGTGACGACCTATGCCGAGAACATCGGCGTGATGGCCGCAACGAAGATCTATTCGACGGCGGTGTTCGTCTGCGCGGCCGCGATCGCGATCGTCCTTGGCTTCTCGCCGAAATTCGGCGCCGTGATCCAGGCGATCCCGCTGCCGGTGATGGGCGGCGTGTCGATCGTCGTTTTCGGGTTGATCGCAGCGGCGGGCGCGAAGATCTGGGTCGACAACCGTGTCGATTTCTCGCAGAACCGAAACCTCATCGTCGCGGCGATCACGCTGGTGCTGGGCACGGGTGACTTCACGCTCGCGTTCGGCGGCTTCAAGCTCGGCGGCATCGGCACCGCGACGTTCGGCGCGATCATTCTTTACGCGCTGCTCGACCGCGCGCAGCCGAACAGCGCGCCCTTGGCCGCGGGTGCCGACCGGCCGACCTGATGCCGACCTGACGGTTATTCCGAAGAGCGGGCGAGCCGCTCGCTCTTCCAGTAAACGTCGTTCCCGCCGTCCGCGCGGTTGAGCACGCGCGCGAGGACAAACATCAAATCGCTGAGCCGGTTCAGGTATTGCCGCGGCGTTTCGCGCAGCGGCTCGGCTTGGCCAAGCGCGACGACGGCACGCTCGGCGCGCCTCGCGACCGTGCGACATACATGAGCTTGCGATGCCGCGCGATTGCCGCCCGGCAAAATGAATTCCTCGAGGCGCGGCAACCGCGCGTTGTGTTCGGCCAGCGCCGCGTCGAGTGCGGCAACGGCCTCGCTCTTGAGCAGTTCGAAGCCCGGGATCGACAGCTCGCCGCCCAGGTTGAACAACTGGTGCTGGATGTCGAGCAGCAGGTCCCGAACCTCTGCGGGTACGGTTTCGCACAGCAGCAAACCGATGTGCGAATTGAGTTCGTCGACATCGCCCATGGCGTGCACGCGAAAACTGTCCTTCGAGACGCGCGTGTTGTCGCCCAGACCCGTCGTCCCGTCGTCGCCCGTGCGCGTGGCGATCTGCGTCAGTCGTTTGCCCATGCGTCCATTGTGCGCCCGCGCGGACTGGTCCTACAGCAAGTGACGCGTTTCGCGCCGTCGAGCCCAGCCGCGCCGGCGCAAGGATGGAGCGAGGAGTTGTGCCATGAACACTCGTCATTCTTGCGCGCTTGCATGCGCGGCCTTCGCTTTGGCGGCGCTGCTGGCTTCGCCCCCGGTTCTTGCGCAGGCGCGCAGGATCACAGCCACGCCCCAGCCCGTTCGCCAGGCGGCGCCACCGGGCGTCGCCACTTTCGGATCGCCCAGTCCCTCTGGCCTTTCGCCGCCGATGCCCGCGAGCCTGTCTCCGGGCGTCGCGCCCGGCAGTCCCGTGACGGACGCCGGCGTGCAACAGCCGCTCGCACCCGCAGGTGGAGGCGGCGGTGTCGTCGTCGTGCAGCAAGCGACTACCGGAACCAACGGCATGGGCGCCGGGCCGTCACCTCGCAGCGTGTATTCGGCCGTCGACATCGCGCGAGCGTTCCTGGATGCAGACACCAATCACGATGGTCTGTTGTCGCGCGCCGAAGCACAGCGCCTGTCGATCCCGCTCGGCGCACTTTTCGATGATCTCGATCGCGACAAGGACGGCATGCTGTCGCGCTTCGAGTACGAGGACGCGTTCCGATGAACCTGCGACGTGCACTGCTTGCACTTGCTGCGTGCAGCTGCATGGCGCATGCGCAGACACCGGCCACTCGGGCATCGACTCCGGCCGGCGTGCCGCCCGCGATTCCGGCGCCGGTGACCCAGCCGTTGCCGGCGAACCGCTGGACGGCGGCGCAGATCCGCGAAGCCTTTCAGCTCGCTGACGCCAACGCCGACGGGCAACTCACGCGCGCAGAGGCGCAGCACCTGCCCCTCATGCCGCGCACGTTCGAAGAGAGCGATCTCAACAAGGATGGCTTGCTCACACTCGATGAGTACCAGGCATCGTTCTCCCCACCCTGAGTGACCCGCTGGCGCCGCTGCCGCGGCAGCGCTTAAACTGGACGGACACCCTGGAGTCCTCCGATGAACGCGCCCACCGCATTGACGCATCTCGTGCCCGAAATCCATCAGCGCGAGGTACCGACCGAACTGCTGGACGCCCTCGCCCGGCGCTTCGGCGCGAATTGCTCAACGGCCGTTGCGGTTCGTGAGCAGCACGGCCGCGATGAGTCGTCGTTCGAGGCGCCTCCGCCTGCCGCGGTCGTTTTCGCGGAGAGCACGCGGGATGTCGCGGACGCCGTGAAGCTTGCATCGCAGTACGACGCTCCGGTGATCCCTTTCGGCGTAGGTTCGTCGCTGGAGGGCCATCTTCTCGCCGTGCAAGGCGGCATCAGCGTCGACGTGAGCCGGATGAACAAGGTGCTGTCGGTTGACGCGGAAGACTTGACGGTGACCGTGCAGGCCGGCGTGACCCGCAAGCAGGTGAACGAGGAGATCAAGAGCACGGGCCTGTTCTTCCCGATCGACCCGGGTGCGGATGCGACGATCGGCGGCATGAGTGCGACGCGCGCAAGCGGCACGAACGCCGTGCGATACGGCACGATGCGAGAGAACGTCCTCGCTCTCGAAGTCGTCACCGCGAGCGGCGAGGTCATCCGCACGGGCACCCGCGCGAAGAAGTCCAGCGCAGGCTACGACCTCACGCGCCTTCTTGTCGGCAGCGAAGGAACACTCGGTGTCATCACCGAGATCACACTGAAGCTCTATCCACTACCCGAGGCCGTGTCCGCAGCGGTGTGCTCATTCCCTAGCATCGAGGCCGCTGTGCGCACTGTCATTCAGGTCATCCAGCTGGGTGTCCCGATCGCGCGCGTCGAGCTGATCGACAACAACACGGTACGCATGGTGAACACGCACAGCAAGCTGGGACTGCGTGAGGAGCCGATGCTGCTGATGGAGTTCCACGGCTCGCCCGCGGGCGTGAAGGAGCAGGCCGAGATCGTGCAGGAGATCGCGGCAGAACACGGCGGGCAGGCATTCGAATGGGCGACGACGCCGGAGGAGCGCACGCGCCTGTGGACCGCGCGTCACAACGCATACTTCGCGGCGATCCAGTCGCGTCCTGGCTGCCGCGCGATTTCCACCGACACCTGTGTGCCCATCTCGCGGCTTGCCGATTGCCTGCTCGATTCAGTGGCGGAAGCGGACGCGAGCGGCCTGCCCTACTTCCTTGTCGGACACGTCGGCGACGGCAATTTCCACTTCGGCTATCTGCTCGACCCGCACGATCCGAAGGAGCGTGAGCTGGCCGAAGGGCTCAATCACAAGCTCGTGGCGCGCGCACTCAGCCTGGGCGGGACGTGCACCGGCGAGCACGGCGTGGGCCTGCACAAGATGGATTTCCTGGTGGCCGAGACCGGCGCGGGCGCGGTGGACATGATGCGCTCGATCAAGCGCGCGCTCGACCCCAGAAACATCATGAACCCAGGGAAGATCTTCAGCCTCTGAGGCGGTCGATCAAGCCGTTAAGTTCTTCCAGCGACGCGAACTGGATCGCGACCTCGCCAGTCTCCTCGGTGCGGCCGTTGCGCTTCACGCGCTTTTTCACGCGGACGTCCACTTCAGCGGTGAGCAGGTCGGAGAGCTCTTCTTCGACACGGCGCAGGTCGCGCGATTTTTCCGGGCTCGGCTTCGGCGAGGTCAGCGTGAAGTCCGCGGAGAGTTTCTTCACGAGCGACTCGGCCTCACGAACTGAAAGCTTCTTGGCCGCGATCTGGTGCGCAGCCGTGACCTGTGCGGCGCGCTCGAGAGCGAGCAGCGCACGCGCGTGGCCCATCTCGAGATCGCCGGCCATGAGCATCGCCTGCACCTGTTCCGTGAGGTTGAGCAGTCGCAGCAGGTTCGATGCGGCGCTGCGCGAGCGACCCACGGCCTGCGCGGCTTGTTCATGGGTGAGGCCGAATTCCTTCACGAGTCGCTGCAAGCCGTGCGCTTCTTCGAGCGGATTGAGATCCTCGCGCTGGATGTTCTCGATGAGCGCCATGGCGGCGGCGGACTCGTCGGGAACATCGCGAACCAGAACGGGCACGCTGTCCAGACCTGCGAGCTTTGCTGCGCGAAAGCGGCGCTCGCCGGCGATGATTTCGTACTTGCCCGCGTTCGCGCCGTTCTCCAGCTTGCGCACGAGGATCGGCTGCATGATCCCTTGCGCCTTGATGGATTCGGCAAGCTCATAGAGCGCGCCTTCGTCCATCCGCGTGCGCGGCTGGTACTGGCCGGGCACCATGTCCGAGAGAAGCAGGGACGCCGGCAGCCCCGCATTGCTCGCAGGCTGTTTGACGGTCGATTCGCTGACGGTCGGACCGAGCAGCGCTTCCAGTCCGCGTCCGAGTCCCTTGGGTTTCTTGATCGCCATCTTCGATTCAGTCTTTCATCAGGTCCTGCAGGAGCACGTGCCCTTCCGGCCAGCTCGCCAGGCCCGATTCGGCGTTGATATGCCCGGCCGCGCCGAGCTCGATGAATTGCGAGCCCCACGCATGCGCGAACAGGCGCGCGCGATCGAGCGGGCAAAACGGGTCATCGCTGCTTGCGACCAGGACGGTGGGGAAAGCCAGCGCCCCGAGCTCGATTGGCGACCATGTCGGCAGGCGTTCGCGCCATTCGGCTTGTTCCACGTCTGCCGGTGCCACCAGCAAGGCCGCCCTCACGCGATGTGCATGGCGCGATCGAGCCGCCCACGCCGCCGCAAGAATACAGCCCAGACTGTGGGCCACGAACACGCAGGTTTCGTCCCGCGTGAGCACCGCTTCCTCCAGCTGTGCCATCCAGTCGCCGCGCAATGGGCGTGTCCAATCGTGCTGTTGCACACGAACGTAGCCATGGCGCTGCTCCCACAGGGTCTGCCAGTGGCCCGGGCCGCTGTTCTCCCAGCCCGGCAAAAGCAGGACATTCGACGACTTCATGCTCTGATTTTTATAGCAGACGGGTGCATCATATCTTTTGGATACGCGCGACCATCTCGCCCGCGAAGTCCACGTAGGCCTGGCTTCCCCGCGCAGCCGCATCGAAAACCACCCCAGGCAGTCCGTAGCTTGGCGCTTCGGCGAGCCGGACGTTGCGGGGAATGACTGTGTCGAACACCTTGTCGGCGAAGTGCGCTTTGAGCTGATCGCTCACCTGCTGCTGCAGCGTGATGCGCGGGTCGAACATGACACGGAGCAACCCGATGATCTGCAGGTCCTTGTTCAGGTTCGAATGCACCTGCTTGATCGTGTTCACGAGATCGGTGAGTCCTTCGAGCGCGAAGTATTCGCACTGCATCGGCACGATCACGCCGTGTGCCGAGCACAAGCCGTTGAGCGTGAGCATCGACAACGAGGGCGGGCAGTCGATCAGGACAAAGTCGTAGTCTTCCGAGACGGCGGCCAGCTGCGACTTCAACCGCTGGTCGCGCCGCTCAACTTCCACCAGTTCGACTTCGGCGCCCGCGAGATCGCGGTTGGCGCCCAGAACGTCGTAGCCGCATTTGTCGCTGTGGACGCGTGCTTCGGCAACCGTCGCGGACTCGAGGAGAACGTCGTAAACGGACAGCTCGAGCTTTCGCTTGTCCACGCCCGAGCCCATGGTGGCGTTGCCCTGCGGGTCGAGGTCGACCATCAGCACGCGCTGCCCGATCTTTGCCAAGCCGGCCGCCAGATTGACGGTGGTCGTCGTCTTTCCGACGCCTCCTTTCTGGTTGGCGACGCAGAAAATCTTCGCCCTCATTTGCTGAGCGCCAGCTTGATGCCGAAGCCGACCAGGAATGTTCCGGCCACCTTTTCCATCACACGGCCGATGAGGGGGTTGGCTCGCATGCGCTCAGCCAGGAAGCGGGTCAGCAAGACAACGATCAGGCCGTATAAAAACGTGAGGGTCGCGATCGTCGCGGCCATCGCGCCGAACGTGGCCAAGCCTTGATGCTTCGCGGGATCGACGAACAGGGGGAAGAACGCCATGTAGAAGACGATCGCCTTGGGATTGAGCAAGGTGATCAGCGCTGCTTGCCGAAAGTAATGGCGCGGCTGGATGTTCAGGATCGGCTTGGCCCCCGGTTTTGCCCTGATCATTTTCAGGCCCAGCCAAGCCAGGTATGCCGCGCCTGCCCACTGGACGGCGTGAAAGGCGGCCGGGTACGCGAGCAACAAAGCGGCAACGCCGGCGACCGCAGCCCACATCAGAACCTGGTCACCTGCGATGACGCCAAGAGTTGCCGCAAGTCCCGCCCGGACACCGCCCTTGCCGGTCGATGTAATGAGTGCGAGGTTCCCGGGGCCGGGAATCGCCAGAAAAATGATGATTGCAGCGACGAACGCGCCGTAGTCCGCTACGCCAAACATTGAATCCCCCGGGAATGTGTCGGCCGAGTTTACGTTAGACCGGGCGCCGCCTCAGCCACAAGAGACAGCGCTCTGCGCCGAGCCCGGGTACCTCCAACTGTTCCACGTGAAACACTTCCACATCCGAAGGCAGATCCGCGACTTCTTCGGCAGGAAACTTCCCTTTCATGGCCATCCAGACGCCTTCATCGGCCAGCGCGGTGGATGACAGCCGGGCGAAATCCGGCAGCGACGCGAACGCGCGTGAGGAAATGACGTCATATTTTCCCTCCAACTGCTCGACCCGCGAGTGGATGCCGCGCAGGTTAGGCAACCGCAGGGTGCCAGCCACTTGCCGGATGAAGGCGGCTTTTTTGGCCACTGCGTCCACGCAGTCCACCCGAATTTCCGGGCACGCGATGGCAATCACCACGCCAGGCAAGCCGCCGCCCGATCCAACGTCGAGCAAGTGGCTTGGCTGCGCACGAGTCATGCGGCGCAGCGGCGCGACTGCGGCGGCCGAGTCGAGGATGTGGTGCGTCCGGATTTCATCGGGAGCACGCAAGGCCGTCAGGTTGTAAACACGCGTCCACTTCTGGAGCAACTCGCCGAATTTGAGGAGTTGGCCGACCTGCGCATCAGACAAAGTCAGCTGCACGCTGGCCAGGCTCGAACGGAACCCGTCCTCCGATTGCGCCATGCTAAGCAGCCGCTTTGCCAATCTGATTGGCGCGATCCACAAACCCTTTGAAGCGCCCCTTCTTCAGATGGATCAGGAGAAGCGAGATCGCGGCAGGTGTCACGCCGGATATCCGGGATGCTTGCCCCAGCGTTTCGGGCCGGTGCCGGCTGAGCTTTTGTCGCACTTCGAACGACAGCGCCGTGACTTGCATATAGTCGAGTTCCGTCGGCAGCTGCAACTGTTCATATTGCGCAGCACGCTCCACCTCGCCCCTTTGCCGCTCAATGTAGCCCGAGTATTTCGAGGCGATATCAATTTGCTCCACGACCGTGCCGTAGGACTCACCCAGCGTTTCACGTGAAACATCGGGCGACGAAACCGCCCCGCCCCGCAAGGTCATGAGCTTCTCGTAACTCACGTCGGGGCGACGAAGCAAATCCGCCAGGCTGTGCTCGTGCTCCATCTGCTTGCCCAAGACCCGCTCGGCTTCCGCCGCCTCGATCACACAGGGGTTGACCCACACCGAGCTCAGGCGCTGGAGTTCGCGCTCGATCGCATCGCGCTTACGGCTGAATGCGGCCCACCGTGCATCATCGACGAGCCCGAGTGAGCGTCCCATTTCCGTCAAACGAAGATCCGCGTTGTCTTCGCGCAGCTGCAAGCGAAATTCAGCGCGGCTCGTGAACATCCGGTACGGCTCCGTTACGCCTTTGGTCACGAGGTCGTCGACGAGCACGCCCAAGTACGCCTGGTCGCGTCCCGGCACCCAGGCTTCGCGCCCAAGACATTGCAGTGCCGCATTTGCGCCGGCGAACAGACCTTGCGCGGCAGCCTCTTCGTAGCCCGTCGTTCCGTTGATCTGGCCGGCGAAAAACAAACCGCCGAGCGCGCGGGTTTCGAACGTCGAGCGCAAACCCCTTGGATCGAAATAGTCGTATTCGATGGCGTAACCCGGTCGCAGGATATGCGCGTTCTCGAGCCCAGGAATGGACCGTACCAGCTCGTACTGGATGTCGAAGGGCAAGCTGGTCGATATCCCGTTCGGGTAGATCTCGTTTGTAGTCAGACCTTCCGGTTCGAGGAAGATCTGGTGACTGTCCTTGTCGGCGAATCGATTGATCTTGTCTTCGACGCTCGGGCAATAGCGCGGACCGACACCTTCGATCTTCCCTGTGAACATCGGGCTTCGGTCGAAGCCCGATCGGATGATCTCGTGCGTGCGGACATTCGTGTGGGTGATCCAACACGACACCTGCCGTGGATGCATCGAGGTTGTGCCCATGAAGCTGAACACCGGAACTGGATCAAGGTCACCCGGCTGCTCTTCGCACCGACTGAAATCGATCGTGCGGCCGTCGAGCCGCGGCGGGGTGCCAGTCTTCAGCCTTCCTTGAGGCAGTTTGAGCTCCTTGAGCCGGGCCGACAGACTGACCGCGGGCGGATCCCCCGCTCGGCCGGCTTGGTAATTGTTCAGTCCAACGTGAATGCGACCGTCGAGAAAAGTGCCTGCCGTCAACACAACGGTCCGAGCACGAAAGCGAATACCCACTTGCGTGACGGCCCCGACGACGCGGTCGCTCTCAAGCATCAGATCGTCGACGGCCTGTTGGAAGATCGTGAGATTCGGCTGGTTTTCGAGGCGGCGCCGAATCGCTGCCTTGTACAGGATCCGGTCGGCTTGCGCGCGCGTCGCCCGAACTGCCGGGCCCTTGGAGCTGTTGAGGATTCGAAACTGGATGCCGGCTTCGTCCGTGGCGAGCGCCATCGCTCCGCCCAGCGCATCCACCTCTCTCACCAGGTGCCCCTTGCCAATCCCGCCGATGGACGGGTTGCAGCTCATCTGCCCCAACGTCTCGATGTTGTGTGTCAGCAGCAGCGTGCGGCAACCCATCCGCGCGGCGGCGAGCGCAGCCTCGGTTCCGGCGTGTCCGCCGCCGACCACGATGACGTCGAATTCTTGGGGGTAGAGCATGGCGTAAAGTATTTCAAAGTCGAATTTTAATTTCGCATTACGGCACACGTCTTGGCCAGGAGAATCGCCACATGACTCAGGACCCATCGTGGATCGAGCGGGCGCTGCGCGGCGATGCCACCTTGGGCGAATTGGAATGCCTCGACCCCGACATTGCTCTCGACCAAGTCCGAAGAAACGGCGTAGGCGGGCTGCTCCTGCGCGCCTTTCGCAAGAATGCCCAGTCGCCCAGTTGGGCAACGCGCCTGCGCGATGAGCAGCGCGCCGCTGCCATCTGGGAGTTGCGGCACCAGCAAGTCATCTCACACGCCATTGAGGTCCTGGACACCGCCGGCTGCGAGCCGATCCTCCTGAAAGGGACGGCCCTCGCCTACTGGCTCTACGCCGACCCTTCACTTCGTCCCCGCGGCGATACGGACATTCTGATTCGCGAGGATTCTCGAATCGCGGCAGAGTCAGCACTTGCTCGATCAGGCTTCTCGCGCCGCTTTGGCATCGACGGCAAAGTCGTCACTCACCAGGCTACGTATTCGCTTCGTGCGCCCGACGGCACCATTCATGCACTCGATCTTCACTGGCGGGCCAACAACTCGCCAATCCTCGCACCTCTTTTCCCCCATTCGGAACTCTCGCACTATTCCGAAGCGCTTGGGACTCTCGGTCCGGCAGCACGACGCACAGATGCAACCCGCTCCTTGCTGCTGGCGTGCGCCCATCGCGCAGTTCACGAAGCCAATCCCTACTACGTCGACAATGAAAAAGTCGGCGGGCTGTCTCGTCTTGTGTGGCTCTACGACATCCACCTATTGTGTGAAGCGCTAAGCCCTCAAGCGTGGGCCGATCTCCCGACAACATGCCGTGCGAAAGGACTCACCAGAATCGTTTCGGCAGCTCTGGCTGATGCAAAGCAGCGTTTGGGAGCCCGAGTTCCGGCAGATGTCGAAGGCGCCCTCGCATCGACGCGCAATGAGGAAGTGGTCCACAGTTACCTTTGCAGCGACAAGCCGACGCAGCGACGGATGGACTGGCGCGCCCGGCCTTGGGTGGATCGCTTCCGATTCCTGCACGAAGTGGCACTGCCTTCAGCCACCTACATGCGCACTCGATATGCCGATGACACGACTTGGCTGCCTTGGCTCTACCTCCGGCGCCTCGCGTCGGGATGGCGAGCTTCTTGACGCACGTTCATCCAGCTCGGTCGCATCCACACTAGCATACACACCATGAGACAGCGCCTCGTGAGGGGACCAAGGACGGAATGCACAAGATGATTGAAAGGAATGCTCGCGTCGTCGTACCCACGGATGTCCTGATGCGCGAAGTCGACGGCGAAGCCGTGATCCTTCACTTGCACTCCGAGTCCTATTTCGGCCTGGATGCCATCGGAACATCCATGTGGAAATATCTGACTACGAGCGAGAGCGTGGGCAGTGCCGAACTAATGCTGCGAGAGGAATACGAAGTTTCGCCCGAAGAATTGGCGAAAGACCTCGACGAGTTCATCGAGCGACTGCGCAAGCTGGGGCTGGTGCATGTCACTGTGGATTGACCGAACGAAGCGTCTGTGGGCGCTGCCGCGGAGGGACCGGTCGGAGCTGATTCGCATGTTCCTGCGAATCATCATCTTCCGTCTGCTGCTGGTGTCCTTCGGGTTCACGACCACGCGTCGATTGGCCGAAAAGGAACATGAGCCCTCCGGGCAAATTCCGGATGCGAGCGAGGTACAACGGCTCGCCCACTTTGCGCGCTCTATCGCACGGTCCAATCTTGTCGAGTCGCCATGCCTTGCGGCTTCGCTCGCATTGAGCTGGACACTGGGCCGCCGCGGGATTTGCACGACACTGCACCTGGGCGTGCAACGCCGCAACGGCCGGCTCAATGCACATGCATGGCTCGAAAGCCAGGGGCAACTCCTGCTGGACACGAGCGACGGCGACACGTTTGCTACGCTGGTCGCGTTCGAACAGCAGAAGACGCGATGAAATGAGCTACTTCTGCGTTGTTGCCGGCACGCCGATGACTGAGGCCGCTCGCGCCGATTTCGATCTCATGGCCAAAGCGCTTCCCTTCGCCGAGGAAAGCAGCCGTGTTACCTGGTTCGGACAACGATCAGCGAACGCACATGCTCCACTGTGGCCGGAGATAGAGCTCGCGCAACCTGCTGTCTACCAAGGCTTGCACTTCGTCGGAGACGTACGCCTGGATGATCCTGATCAATTGCGGCAAGCGCTGCGCGGCGCGGGCGTGGATGTGGAAGCTTCTTGTGGCGACCCTCACCTGATCCTGCGCGCGTACGCCCGCTGGGGCGACGAGTGCGTCTCACGGCTGCTCGGTGATTTCTCTTTCGCAATCTGCGACGGCAACGGTCTTCTGTTCTGCGCCCGCGATCCGCTTGGCATCAAGCCCCTGTTTCGCGCGCCTCTCAGGGAGGGTGGTTGGGCCGTATCGAATTCGATCGAGGCTTTGCGTCGGCACCCGCAGATCGGCAGCGCGCTGGACGAATATGCGCTCGCCGACTTTCTGCTTTTCGACATGCCTTGCGAGCCGGCACGCACTATCTATTCCGGAATCCAACGAATCCCTGCCGGCCATTTCGTCACAG
Source organism: Ramlibacter sp. (assembly GCA_035492155.1). Classification (GTDB taxonomy): domain Bacteria; phylum Pseudomonadota; class Gammaproteobacteria; order Burkholderiales; family Burkholderiaceae_C; genus Ramlibacter. The sequence continues at coordinate 16,095 of DATJJL010000032.1, forward strand.
GGCGAGCGGGGGGAGAGTTTCGGCTGCGAGCGTATTGGCAACCCCGATTTGACCAAGTAGAAAACACTTTGAGCATTGACCATGTCGAAGAAATCGTACGATTGCTTCGTCAAGCCATCGAGGCGCGCTTGCCGAGCGAGGGAGGCGCGATCTTGATGAGCGGCGGTCTTGATTCGACTGCTTTGGCGGCCCTTGCCCGAGAAGCAAGGCCGGCTGCGTCGCTGGAGGCATTCACTGTTGCCTACGACCACCTGGTGCCGGATGACGAAGCAAGATTCGCCGGCATTGCCGCAAAACACCTCGATATCCCGTGGTCGCCCTGCACGGGCGACGACTTCGCTCCATTCGACCAATACCGACGATTCGGCGTGCAGCCGCCGGAGCCGTTGCACGAACCCGATGGCGGGGTCTATGTCGCCGCATACCGCGAGCCGGCGCGAAGACATCGAGTGCTGTTGACCGGCTACGACGGCGATGCGCTGCTTGCCGACTCGCCGAAGCCTTATCTTCGACACGCGATGGTTCACCGCCGGTGGCTGAGGGCGAGTGTCGCTACGGCACACTACGCATTCCTCGAACGTCGCATAGTGCCCAGAAGCTGGCGCAGCCAACCGGACCGGCTTGGCAGTCGTCGAGAGTTGCCGGAATGGCTTTCGCCTGACTTCGCTGCCCGATTGCACCTGCACCAACGGTGGCAGGACCGTGCATCGCCAGCGGCCCCGCCGACCAGCTTGCGCCCCTATGCGGAACGGTCACTGGGTTTGCTCTATCGGCAATCCCGGTTCTTCGAACGTTTCGACCCCGCTGTGACGGGCGAGCGCATCGAGTGTCGTCATCCGTTCATGGACTTACGCGTCGTGCGCTTTTGCCTGACCCTGCCGCCCGTGCCGTGGTGCGTGCGCAAGGAGCTCCTGCGCCGCGCAATGCGGGGGCGCCTGCCGGATTCGATTGTTCAGCGCCCCAAGACACCGATGCAGGGCGCTCCCCTGCTTGCGATGCTGCAACAGTCCCGCAGCGCATGGATCGATCAGTTCGACTACAACGATCGATTGGCCGGATACGTGCTAAGCGATAAAATTCCCCGGGTCCATCGCGAGAGCAACATGGACCGGGCGTGGTCGAATTTGCGACCATTGAGCTTGCAGCTCTGGCTCAATCAAACCCCAGCTCTCAACTCGTAACTCACGCCATGACCTCACCGACCCGCTCTGAAGCACCCATGCCGGCCTCGGTGCGGCGAACCGCCGAACGCAAGCCGTACACACCCCCCAAGATCGAGGAGTACGGCACCATTCCAGCGTTGACGCGCAACGTCTCGGCCGCAGGCAAGGCCAAAGACGGCGGCTCCAACAATATCAAGACATGAGGTCACCTTGCTCGGCTTTCGGGCTGGGCATTCGGAGCAACGTCGAAATCGCTGCGCTGCGCGGGGCGCCTTCCACGGGCACTGCGGACTTGTCAATCGAGCTGCACTCGGTGCCCGACGATCCGGAGGCACTGGAGGAGAGCGGATGGACTGAATTCCATCGCTCCCAACACACGGACGAGCACGGCACGCCGGCCGTCCGCGCCGCCCGGCACGGTCGATTGCATCTTCATCGCCTTCGGTATGCGGACGGAACGACAGTGTTCGTCGACGAAGGCGGCACCCGGATCTGGTCTGCGGCGCCTGAACGCGCGACGGTCGAAGACACCGCCACCTACTTGCTCGGACCCGCCATGGGTTTCGTATTGCGGCTGCGCGGGCTCCTTTGCCTTCACGCCAGCGCGGTCGTCGCCGGCGGGCGCGCCGTGGCGATGATCGGCCGTTCGGGAGCCGGCAAGTCCACGATGGCCGCGTCGTTCGCGGTGCGCGGCGACGCAGTGATCACCGACGATGTGCTGGCCATCGCGGAATCCACTGACGGCTACGAGGTTCGTCCCGCGTATCCCCGAGTGCGCCTGTGGCCCGAATCCGTGCAGGGATTGTTCGGGCACGCCGACGCATTGCCTCGCATCACACCCGGGTGGGACAAACGCCATCTCGACCTCACAGCTTCCGGCTTTCGATTCCAGACGCAGACGCTGCCGCTTTCGGCCATCTATTTGCTTGACGACCTGAGCTCGCCGCAGGCCCCTTGGATCGAGCCGGTGCGACCCCGTGACGCATTCCTGGCAGTGCTGGCCAACACGTACGCCAGCGAGTTCCTGGACAGCTCGCGGCGCGCCGCAGAGTTCGATGCCGTCATGCGCCTGACCCAACAGGTGCCCGTGCGGCGCGCCTGGCGCCATTTCTCGTTCGACTCGCTCGAGCCACTGTGCGCGGCTATCGAAAGCGACGCAGCAGCGGTTGCAACAGCATGATTACCTATCGGCTGAGCGGCTACGCCAGCATGCTGGAAGACGACGTGCGCCGCGCGGCTTATGCGCAGGCTATCCGAGCCTGCGTGTGGCCCGGTGCAGTGGTGGCCGATATTGGGACAGGAACCGGCTACTTCGCGGTGCTCGCTTGCCAACTCGGCGCGCGGCGCGTGTATGCAATCGAGCCGGGAGAAGTGATAGCAGTCGCTCGCCAGGTTGCACGTGCAAATGGTTGCTCAGAACGCATCCAGTTCGAGCAGGCGTTCTCCACGGCGGTCTCGTTGCCGGAACCAGTCGACGTGGTGATTTGCGACTTGCGCGGCGTGTTGCCGTGGTTCGAGAGCCATGTTCCATCGATCATGGACGCGAAGACACGTTTGCTCGCCGCTTCGGGAACGCTCGTCCAGCAAGAGGATCGACTCTGGGTCTCGATCGCCGAGGCGCCGCAGTCGT